>DYRC01000325.1 GCA_020718925.1 Desulfonema limicola | reverse complement strand
TATATCAGTTCACGCTGAACTTCACGCCGGTTGCGGCTGATCCGTTCGGATTTTATTGGAAAATGGATTTAGATACGCTGAAAACGCATTAGGTGTTTTTGTTGTGAATCAGGATGAAAGGATGATGAACGGATTGAAGGATGAAACTTATCTTTCAATCCTTCTGAAATCCTTAAATCCCGGTTCAGACAATCAAACAGCCCGTAGGTTCACGCCTGCGGGCTGTTTTTATTTTCAATAACCGGGGCGGTGAATCAGAATCAAATCAGCCGTGCAGTCTGAGATATGCCGCAAATTGTCTGTGGCTGATGCGTGAATGCCTATCCCGCTCCGAAGATGTCTCCATGCCGGGAACAATTGCGCTAACCACCGGAATTTCCAAATCTTTCCGCATCAAATCCGCGTACACCGGCGCATAATTGTTGACCGTCAGCAGCCGCTCAAGCATCTGTAAATCCGTTGCCGGATGCCCCGTAGAATAATCCGGCAAATCTTCAAAACGAATCACCGGCAGGTTTTCAGGTCCTTTAGCCGAAAACGGGCTGTAAGGATATGACCAGGGCGTTTCAGTCAGGGCGGATAAGATGGCGCGTCTGCCGTCCAAATGTGCGCCGCAGCCTTTGACAATTTCCCCATCCGGCGCAATCACAAAGCATTTGTAAGCCGGAATGCCCATTTCAGACGTAATATCCTGAAAAATCACATCCACGCCTTTTTCCCGATAGCTTCCGAGCAGCGCGGAAAGCCGGGCAAAGCCGCCGTCAAGCCTGAAACATCGGCTCGGATCGTAAAACCCCAAACTTTCGCTGTCCCGCTCAAAAACTTCCAATAATGCGCTGACTTTGGCTTCTTCCATGGTGTTTCCCGAAGCCAGTCCGGTTGAGCCGGGGCTTGCAAACAAGCTGATTTCATCCAGATTACAGAATAAAAATACACATTGCGCCGGAATCAGTATGGGCTTGCTGTCTGCGCTTTCTCCTTCAAGCCAATATAGCGTTTCATTTTGATATGGCGTGTCCGGCAACAGGCTTTCAGGATTCAATGCGGATTTTTCGTTCTGAATCAGGCTTTGATAATCAGAGTAAATCAACGGGTAATCCCTGAGATAGCCAACCACCGCGTCTGCGTCAAAACTGGCAAAAGACGAGCATCTTTCTGCAATTTCCATAGAATAGGATACGCGGGCAGAATCCAAATCCAGCCCCTTGCCGTAAGCGGTCTGAGTTCCGCTCAGGGTATAATCATGGCGTCCGCTTTTTACCGAAATCCGCATCTGCCATTTTCTGAGCATGGCGCAAAGGCTTAATGAGGAATGATGCCGCATCTCCGCGCCGGATAACACATTGATAGCTTTGAGCTTTTCGATAGCCATTTTTGCCGTGTCTGCGGGATCAGGGCGGGAATACGGCGGCATGGAAACCGCTTTCATCTCTTCATAAATGTCTCTGACAGACACGGAATCAAGCCGCGCATCAGGAAACAAGATAGGGAGACCGGCATTATTCGGCAATGGCAGCGGTTTATGATGAATGAGATTGGCTTCAAATATATCGTTCCATGCAGTATGATCCGCCTGATGTGCCATAAGGCTTGAACGGATATAAATCATCGGCGAATATTGAGAAAGCAATGCGATTTGGGATGAATCAAACGCTTTTTTCAATTCGGCAAACTGTTTGCTTAACAGGCAGATTTCATAAATCAATGCCTGTATTGCCGGATTGTTGCGGTTCATCAGGTCTTTTAATGCAGACTCGTCCGATTTTCCCAGCATTTCCAGCAGATATTTGTGCATAAACTCATCCATCGGATGCTCGCTGATATACGCCAGCATATTTTCCAAGTCTGTTTTCTGAGCAGGAACACAGGCAAAATAGCCGGTTGCCGCTTCGGTCTGCATCAGGCGCAGTTCATATTCCATCAGCTTCTTTCTCCTTATGAGGCTCTTCGACGTCTGCTGAGTCTTCTTCAACCGGCTTCTCTTTTACAAATAAGATTGCCCCCCAGATGCTGATTTCATAAAGCAGACACAAGGGAATTGCCATCAGACAGTGATTTACCGCATCCGGCGTCGGGGTCAGGATTGCCGCGATAATGAAAAATAACAACGTGGCATACTTGCGATTTTTCCGCAAAAACGGAACTGTAACAATCCCCATTTTTACCATTGCCACAATCACCAGCGGCAGTTCGAATATCAGCCCGAATGCCAGCAGCAGGGTTGAGGCAAAGTTTAAATAATCGCCCATCGCAGGCATGGCTTTGATATTTTCAGTCGCAAATTCCAGAAAAAACTCAAATCCGACCGGAAAAACAACAAAATAGCCGAATGATGCGCCACCGATAAAGAAAAATACTGAAAGAATAATCAGGGGCGCAAACAGCGCACGTTCACGCCGATACAAGCCCGGCGCCATAAACATCCAGAACTGATACATGATGATCGGAGAAGCCAGAATCACGCCGCCAATCAGCGCGACCTTGAAATAGGTGAAAAACGCTTCGGGCAGACTGGTATAAATCAGTACCAGCTTTTCTTTTCCCATGACTTTCACCAAAGGGCGAAGCAGAAAATCAAAGAGCTTTTCTTTGAAATAATAAGAAATACAAAGCCCGGCAATAATGGCGCCTACGCAGACAATAATCCGGTGCCGAAGCTCTTCAAGATGAGAGGTAAACGGAATTTTTTCATCTTCCTGCATCATTGCGATTCCTTCTGCTCCGGTGTTTTTTCAGCAAGCTCCGTCTTTTTTTCCGGTTCGGGTTTGGGTTTTATGTCAATGGTCTCTTTGACGTCTCCTTTTATCTCATCAAAGGCTTTTTTAACCTCTGTCAGATCCGTGTCAACGTCCATAGACTGTTTAAATTCATTGATGGCTTTTTTAAATTCTCTGACCGCCCGCCCCATAGATTTGCCCACTTCCGGCAGCTTGTTAGGTCCGAACACAATCAGCGCCACAACCAAAATTATCAGCAACTCCGGCATACCGATGCCAAACATAAATGCTCCTTAACGTATGAGTATGGAAAATTCCGAAAAAGTTTTTCATTACTACTTGCTTTGATGAAAGGTGTCAAGTCTGTCTTTTCTGAGGGCATTGATTTGTTAGGGGCTGCAAATTTTTTCAAACCATAAAATAATCGCTGTATGTAGCATCATAAACAGCCCCCTGATTCATACTCATACCGATTACAGCCGGACGATATTGTGTCGCTCGGCTTTTTATTTGACATCACGGACGGATATGATAAAATTCTGCAAACTTGTAAAATATCAGGACGCGCATCATGCAAAGAACACCTGAACAACTGGCTAAATTTTTATCATACATTCTGGGACGAAACCCCGATGAATTCGGGCTGATTCCTGACAGCAACGGGTATGTCAGAATCAAAGACCTGTTAAAAGCTTTTTCTGAAGAAGAGGGGCTGCGATATGTGCGGGAGGCGCATCTGAAAGAGGTTGTGCTGGCTATTCCCAACTCACCCATTGAAATCAATGAAAGCCTGATTCGGGCAAAGAACCGTGAACATCTTAGGGAAAAGACGCCTGCTCAGGATATTCCCAAGCTGTTGTATGTCTGTGTACGAAAAAAGGCGCATTCGACAGCATTGGAAAAGGGTTTATCGCCGGGAGCTTATCCGCAGGTGGTTTTATCTTCAAGCATTGAGATGGCACAGCGTCTTGGCAGGCGCATAGATCCGGAGCCGGTGATGCTGACAATTCATTCCCGAAAATTGATAGAAAAAGGCATGGTGATTTATCAGACCGGCGAAACCCTGTATGCGGCGGATATGATTCCCGCAGACTGCATCACCGGACCGCCTCTGCCCAAACAAAAAGAAGAAACCAAAAAGAAATCACCGGCTGAGGAGCGCAAAATACCTGTGTCCGCAGGCAGCTTCTTTCCGGATTTCACGGATAATGAAAAGAAAAAGGAATTTTTAAAAGATAAGCGCAAACGTGAAGCAGAACGAGATAAAGATAAGCGCAAAAGCCGGAAACAAAAGCAGAAGGGCTGGGAATGACAAGAAAATCAAAAGGATTTACCCTGATTGAAACACTGGTTGCCATGATGATTTTATCCATTTCGCTGGTGGCAATTCTGCAATTGTTTTCCGGCGGACTGAGATCAGCCCGATTATCTGAAAATTACAGCCGCGCCGTATTTCATGCCAGAGAAAAAATGGAAGAGCTTTTAGTTTCTCAGAAAATGGCGCCGGGTGAGCTGGAAGGCAGATTTGACGATGAATTCTGGTGGAAAGCTGAAATCCGTCATCTGGATACGATAAAAGACAGCAATCCGTCAACAGATACGTTTGCCATTCGGGTTGAAATCCGATGGCATGAAGGGGAGGCGCAGAAGCGGTTTGATGTCAGCACCATCAAAATTGCAGCCCGGAAATGAATTTCCGGGCTATTATATGTCGTCCCGATGGGACTTTATACCAAATCGCTTTCAAACTCACCTAACCCCCCGGCCCCCTTCCCTGAAAG
>DYRC01000324.1:2203-4504 GCA_020718925.1 Desulfonema limicola | reverse complement strand
TGCAATGACGACTGATGGCAATGTCTGTCATGCGATTTTGGAAGCGAACCTAACCCCCCAGCCCCCTTCCCTAAAAGGGCAGGGGGAGACTCCCCTCTCCGTTTCGGGGAGGGGCTGGGGGAGGGGTGCAGTTTTTGTCATTGACGGAGACACGAAAGCAGAACTTCTTGAAAAGCTGGATTCTCTCAATTTTGCACTTAGTTCCCCTCTCCGTTCCGGGGCGGGGTTTTATAAAAAATATGTTCTTTCCATTGTAGCCTCAGATGAAGCGCAGTTGCAGAAATGGATAGAAGACGCAAAACAGGCACTTATTCAGGATACGCCCAGAAAAATCATCGGAACTTCGGGGATTGCATATTCTCCGAATCCGGTAAGCGGTGAGATTGCGTTTGTTTTTCCGGGTTCAGGCAATCATTATGTCGGCATGGGCAGAGGTATCGGCGTTCATTTTCCTGAAATTCTTCGTCAAATGGATGCTGAAACGCTTGAATTGAAAACTCAGGCAATTCCGGAGTGTTACATGCCTTGGCGAAGTTCATGGTCAGACGGCTGGGAAAAAGAATCATATCAGAAGATTATCTCTGATCCGCTTCATGCGATTTTCGGGCAGGTGGTTCACGGCGGCGTGATGGCAAATCTGATTCAGAGCTTCGGAGTAAAACCGAATGCTGTTATCGGATACAGTCTGGGCGAATCTGCGGGCTTGTTTGCGCTGAAAGCTTGGCCCGAGCGCGGTGAAATGCTCAAGCGCATGAGAAATAACGATTTGTTTTCCACGCAATTGGCGGGTCAATGTCTGTCAGCCCGAAAAGCTTGGAATATTCCGGCAAACGAACAATTCAACTGGTCTGCGGCGGTGGTGAATCGTCCGGCAGCTATGGTTCGGGAAATCTTGTCTCAATTTCCTCTGACCCGGCTTCTGATTATCAACACCCCGGATGAATGCGTGATTGGCGGGCATACGGCGCAAATCGAGTCTGCCATCAGAGATATGAAATGTGAGGCATTCTTTTTGGATGGCGTGGTAACGGTGCATTGTGATGCTGCTGTGCCTGTTGCCGAGGCTTACAAAAATCTTCATGTATTTCCGATTACTCAACCCGAAGGCATTCGCTTTTACAGTTGCGCGTTGGGGCGATCTTACGATCTGACCAGCGAAAATGCGGCAGATTCGATTCTAAAACAGGCACTTTACGGATTTGATTTTCCGGCAACCATTGAGCAGGCGTATCAGGATGGCGTACGGATTTTCCTTGAAATGGGTCCGCAGGCATCTTGTACCCGCATGATCGGCAGAATTTTGGGCGATAAGCCTCATCTTGCCCTGTCTGCCTGTGTGCGCGGAGAAGATGATTATCTCACGATTTTGAAATTTTCGGCTGCATTGATTGCGGAGCGGATTCCGACTTCTCCCCCGACCCCTCTCCTAACCTCTCCCCCAACCCCTCTCCTGATAGGAGAGGGGAGCGAGTTGAGTTTGAAATCGGCGCAGAGGGTTACGGTGAACATAGGAGGAAAATTGCCGGTTGAAACCTTACGCCCGTCCCCTATCCTACAAGGCGAGGGGAGAGTTTCGACAGCTTCTGCACGTTTTGACAAACTCGCCCATGTCCATTCTTCCGATAGCAGAGTGGAAAGGACGGACTCCCCTCTCCGCTTCGGGGAGGGGCTGGGGGAGGGGTTTGCAGAAGGAATTGAAGCAACCGCCGAAGCGCATCGGAAATTTTTGGATTTTTCCACTGAACTGACTCAGAATTTCGGCAAAACCTTTGAAATTCAAGCGCGACTTTTGGAAATGAAAATTCAAGAAATGAGAAGTGAGAAATCAGCAACAGATAATTCTTCACTTCTCACTTCTCACTTCTCACTTCCCCGTGAAATGTGCATGGAATTTGCCATCGGCTCAATTGCAAAAGTGCTGGGTTCTGAATTTGCCAACGTGGATACCTATAAGGCAAGGGTGCGCTTGCCGGATGAGCCACTTATGCTCGTTGATCGGATTATTTCGGTTGAGGGTGAAAAAGGTTCGCTGGGATCCGGGCGCGTTATTACCGAACATGATGTACTGCCCAGCGCGTGGTATTTAGACGGCAATCGTGCGCCGGTCTGCATTTCGGTTGAGGCGGGGCAGGCGGATTTATTTTTATGCTCGTATCTGGGCATTGATTTGCGAGTAAAAGGAGAACGCACTTATCGCTTATTAGACGCCAAAGTGAAGTTTTATCGGGGTTTGCCCCAGCCCGGTGATGTGATTCGCTATGAAATCGAAATTGAGAAATTTGTCCATCAGGGAGAAACATA
>DYRC01000324.1:0-2103 GCA_020718925.1 Desulfonema limicola | reverse complement strand
GATGACTGGTTTTTAACCTGCCATTTTGTGGATGATATGGTCATGCCGGGAACATTGATGTATGAATGCTGCGCCCATACTCTGCGCGTTTTTCTTCAGCGCATGGGCTGGATTACGGATAAGCCCGGCGTGTGTTATGAGCCGATTATCGGCAATGAAAGCGTGTTGAAATGCCGGGGTCCGGTTACTCAGGCGACCAAGCATGTCATTTACGAAGTTCAATTGAAAGAAATCGGATATAATCCAGAACCTTATGTAATTGCAGACGCGCAGATGTATGCTGATGGGCATCATATTGTCATGTTTAAAGATATGGGCATGAAAATGACCGGAATTACTCGTGAGGAAATTGAAACCTCACCCCGCTCCCCGCTCCTATCAGGAGAGGGGCTGGGGGAGAGGTTCGATTTTGACCGCATTCTTGCCTTTGCTATCGGAAAACCGTCTGAGGCATTCGGAGAGCCGTATAAAGTGTTTGATGAAGAGCGTAAAATTGCACGGCTTCCGGGTCCGCCGTATGCGTTCATGCACCGGGTAACAAAAACCGAGCCTGAGCCGTGGGTTTTGAAGCCCGGCGGATGGATTGAGGCAGAATATGACTTAACTCCGCAGGAGTGGTATTTCAAAGCAGACAGAAGCGGCATCATGCCATTCTGTGTGCTTTTGGAAATCGCGCTTCAGCCCTGCGGATGGCTTGCGGCTTATGTCGGTTCTGCATTGAGAAGCAAAACAGATTTGAAATTCAGAAATCTGGGCGGAAAAGCGATTCTGCATAAAAATATTCTGCCTGAAAAACAAACACTGACCATGCGTTCCCGGATGACGCAGGTTTCCGAAGCAGGCGGAATGATTATTGAAAATTTCGATATGCAGGTGCTTTGTGATGGTGAGATGCTGTATGATGGCGATACCTATTTCGGATTTTTTTCTTATGAGGCTTTAGTGCAGCAGGTTGGGATTCAGGGCGCAAAGGAAAAGGCGTATCAACCGAACCTCTCCCCCAGCCCCTCTCCTGTCAGGAGATGGGAGCGGGGTGAGGTTAGATTGGCTATGCCTGAAAAAATGCTGCGAATGATTGATGAGATCGAAATTTACGAGCCGGATGGCGGACCTCACGGGCTTGGATTTATTCGGGGCGTAAAAATTGTTGATCCGGATGAATGGTTTTTCAAGGCGCATTTTTATCAGGATCCGGTATGCCCCGGCTCGCTTGGCATTGAATCCTTTTTGCAGTTGATGAAATTTGCGGCTCTTGATCGGTGGAAAGAATTGGCACATACGCATCGCTTTGAATTAGTAACCGAAAAACAGCACAGTTGGGTGTATCGGGGTCAGATTATCCAAAAAAACAAGCGAGTTGAAGTTGATGCCGTGATTACTGAAATTAAGGAATCTGACAATCCTGAAATTTATGCGTCCGGCTATCTCAAGGTTGACGGGTTGTTTATTTATCAGATGGAAAATTTCGGGCTGCGGCTGGTGCGGGGGTGAAGTATTTTCATTATCTTCTTGATAATTTCTTTTGAAAGTAATAAACAACTATCTGACAATACGGCGTGTATGCTCCATTACTGAGAGAAGACCATCGGCTGATTTCCCGTTCCAAAACTTCTTTTGTCCATTGTCCGGGATGTTTCTTCTGAAAACTTTTTATGGCTTCATCCAAAACCGCCTCTCTGTTTTTTCTGAGCGTCTCCAGATTCAGATTTAATATCTCATTCATGTTTTTACTGAGTTGTTCGTCATCAGAGGATATTTCACCGAAACTGCTGAATTTAATCAATGATTCACAATTTTCATTTGTGGGATTTATCGTAATATTTTCATCACCTTTTTGAGTATCGCAATGCTGCAAATGTTTGGGATGACCTTCATTGCCCATACATGCTCCCAATATATTTTTATAATCCAACTGATTATCCGGGAAACTGCTTTGCGGATGCCAATGTTCTATTTTCATTTTGTCTATACTTATTCTCTGCATACAATAACAGCATAAGTACCCGATCATATATTTTCCGGCAATATGGTAGGGGTAAGCCCCTGTGCTTACCCACTCAGCAGCAGGGCAATCACAGGGGATTGCCCCTACAAAATATCAAA
>DYRC01000323.1 GCA_020718925.1 Desulfonema limicola | reverse complement strand
CGCCGACAGAAAAGGCTTTGATTTTGTCAACCACCTCATTCAGTGCGCTGATAAAGATGATGGGTATGTTACAGGTTCGCTCATCTGCTTTCAATTGTCTGCATACTTCGTATCCGTTAATGTCAGGCATCATGATATCCAACAGGATTAAATCCGGCGGAGAATTCAGCACAGAGGACATCACCATATTTCCTTTGCGGAGCAGACGTACTCCGTACCCCTGCACTTTTAATATGTCTGAAAGCAGACGCAGATTTTCCGGTTTGTCATCCACAATCAGAATGTCTGTGTCGGTTTTATGCTCGGTCATGGTTTACCCCTCTTTTTTTTGATAGAAGTTCCAAAATCTGATCATAGTCAAAATTGTCAGCCAAAATCTTTAACGCATCTGCAAGCGGCGTATCATAAGAACGGCTCTGCTCAATCAGGTGTTCGATGCCCGTTGTATCGCCCCGCACACAGGCTTGTTCAAGTTCACTCAGCAATTCAGGCGGCAGAGCTTTTACGGCATCTGCTGTCAGCTTTTCATCAGTCTGTTTATGTCCCGATCCCGGTGTATCTTCTTCCCAGATGAACCGGATATCGGTATATTTTTCCATAATATCAAAAAGCTCTGATTCTTTGTAGGGCTTTCTCAGAAAATCATCGCAGCCCGCGGAGATAATCAATGCGCGTTCATCTCTGAACACACCGGTAGTAAGCGCAATAATCACGGGCGGTTTCACCCCTTCGGCATCGGCTTTGATCCGCTGAGTCGCTTCATAACCGTTAATAACAGGCATTCCCAGATCCATCCAGATCAGATGCGGTTTCCATTCAGATGCGATCTGCACGGCGATCATACCGTTTTCAGCTTCCCGGATTTCAAATCCGAGCGGTTTCATAAATCGCGCCAAAAGTTTCCGGTTGTCTTCCACGTCATCGGCGATCAGAATGCGGTAAGCGGGCTGTCCCGGAGAGAGGGCAGCAACCCTTCGCGCAGACTGTCGTTTGATGATACCGGCTGAGTCGGCGATTTTTGCCTGAATGTCAAACCGGAACAAAGAGCCTGTGCCGATCTCGCTTTTCACCGTAATATTTCCGCCCATCAGTTGAACAAATTTACGGCTGATGGGCAGCCCCAGTCCCGTGCCTTCCTGTGAGCGTTTCCCGCTTTTCGTCTGGACAAAGGCTTCAAACAGCGTATTCAGTTCTTCAGGGGCAATGCCGGGTCCGGTGTCCTCAACGGAAAAGTGAAGAGTGAGAAGTGGGGAGTGAGAAGTGAGAAGTGAGAAGTGAGAAGTATCTTCATTTCTCACTTTTCCTTTCTCAATTCTCACTTCTATTTTGCCTTTTTCGGTGAATTTGAGCGCGTTGCCGATCAGATTGATGAAAACCTGCCGGAGCTTTGATTCATCTGCGGTTATACAGCGCGGAATATCCTGAGCCACTTCAAAAATCAGATGCAGATTTTTCTGTCCGGCTTTCAGTCGGAACATATCGTGCAGATCATCTGCAAATCTGTAAAGATCAAAATTATTTTCATTCAGAACTGTCCGTCCTGATTCGATCTTGGACATATCCAGAACATCGTTGATCAGCGTGAGCAGATGTTCGCCGCTGCGGTTGATGATGCGGAGATTTTCCTGCTGTTCTGCCGTAAGATTCTGTCCATGTGTCAGAAGCTGGGAAAATCCGATCACCGCGTTCAGGGGCGTTCGCAGTTCATGGCTCATGTTGGCGAGAAATTCTGATTTTGCGCGGTTGGCGGCTTCTGCGGCTTCCTTTGCCTTTTGCAGTTCGGCTTCCCCACGTTTTCGGACGGTAATATCCCGGATGGACTCAATGGCACCGACAGTTTCTCCATGCAAATTTTTGAGAACGCAGGCATTTCCGGACAGCCATGTTTCCATGCCCCGAAGACTTGGGTAATAGTTCTCAGCCATCATCCGATCTTCAAAACGCTGTATCCGGGTATAGGTATTTTCAATGTCCGGTGAGGACTGAATCGCCAAATCAATCAGAATGGGTCTGCGTTCTCCGTAAAAAGGCAGTGCATATTCGTAATTGTCTCTGCCGAGCATTTCTTCTGCGTTTATTCCTGTCATTATTTCCATTGCCCTGTTCCACGCAAGCACTTTTCCCTTTTGATCAATGACAAATGTGGCATCCGGCAGAAAATTGATAATGTCCGACAGCAGCCGCTCTTTTTCCCTGATCTGTTCCTCGGTCTGTCTGCGTCCGGTGATGTCCTGTATCTGTACCATGTAGCCGAATAAGGTCTTCTGATCGTTCATTAAGGGCGTAACCAGAGTGTCTACATACATCGTTCCGCTTTTGGATGTCGGAAAGATATTCAGCTTTTTTACGAGTTCAAAATCATATAAGGCTTCAACCCGGACTACCTCACCCTGAAGAACCTTTTCTTTATACGGATCAGGAAAATTCGGATTTTCAAATAACTTGAATCCGATCACACATTCCGTATCCGGCAATCCGAAAGTATCCATACAGGCTTGGTTGATATTCGTCAGCCGCCCGTCTGCATCATAAATTTCTATGCTGATCGGAGATTTCTGAAAGATGGTTCTGAACCATTCTTCGCTTTTTCTCAGGGCATTCTCTATTTTTTTGCGTTCCGTGATATTTCGGGAAATACCTAAATAACCGATTTTTTCCCCGTTATTATCAAAAAGTCTCTGACAGACAGCTTCAACCCAGACAATTGAACCGTCCTTATGATATTGTTCAAGTTCTAAGCGATTGACTGTATCAAATTTTCCTTCTGCCTCTGCCTGAAGTCTTTCCTTATTAAATTCCGAAACTTTTTTATATGATTCAGGTTTCATGGAATCCATCACAGATTCATTCATTACTTCTTCAGGAGTCAAGCCTCTTAAAAGTTTTATGGAAGGGCTGAGGTAAGTAAATTTGAAATTGTTATCCAAAGTCCAGATAACGTCTTCGGTATTTTCAGCAAGCAGACGGTATTTTTCCTCGCTTTTCCGCAAGGCTTCCTTGGCTTCCAGATTCATCTTCAGCACAGACATGGTATCACGAGCCTTATTCAACTTATGCGTAAGCCTTAGAAGAAATGCGATCAGAATCAGCATCACGCCGAATGCGATCATGATTGCCATGATTTGCGGACGGTAAAGTTCCCATGCCGAATATTGCCGGTTTTTGATAATGCTTTCCGGCGGCAGGGCAGACAGAGGAATGTCGAATTTCTGCAACGCTATCTGATCGAAGATGAATTGGCTGGGCTGATTGGTCATGATCGGCAGTGCGCTCACCGGTTCGCCGCGCAGAATTCGCAGCCCCATCCGAGCCGCTTCGCGTGCCTGTCGTTCGATGCTGTACATATAGCCGCCGATAGTGCCGGTTCCTATAAACTGATCATATCCGCTCAGTATCGGCACAGACGCGACTGACGCCAGTTCCTTCAGAGCACTCATCGGAATATATCTGACACCGGCAGCATCCTCGAAAAGAAGAGAATACAAGATAACTGAGGTTTTCGGCAAAACAGCAGCCCGGCGTTTCATTTCAGACATAGGAATTCCCGACCAGTCTGTCAGTTTCACCCGCCCCTGCAATGTATTCCGAATGTTGTCAAAATAGAAAATAAAATGCTGATCCACCTTGCCCACGCCACGCACGATGACAAGTTCGCTGACAGACGGGCGGACATCCAGCAGCCATCGGACGCATTTTACAAAATCAACCTCTCCTCCGGCAATGCCGGTTACATCCGGGGGCAGGTGAGGAGATTGAATTTTTTTAAAGTTTATATCATAAAATATTACCGGAGTATCCGGCAAAATCTTCTGCCGACGCTCCAGCCAGAATTCCAGCATTCTCTCAGCCCCGACAATAACCAGATCAATCTGTCTGTCCCGATATTTGCGCTCATAGAGGTCAAACACGGCATTTTTATAGGCAGGATCAGTGAAACGGTTGGAATCAAGATATTCATAATACAGACTCAGCATAAAGTCTTCCGAATTCTTAAATTCCTCCTGTATAGCCCGCACAGCAATGGTGTTGACCGGCAGGTCAACCTGATACAGGGACAGGAACAAGACGTTTTTGCTCTTCACCTTAGTTTTCTGAGCCGGTATTTCCGAAGCTCCGGCAACCGGATATGCCGACATCAGAATCATCATTGACAAAAAAATCAGCTTCTTCATTGTGTTTTAATCCCTCCGAAGATTATTCGCTTCTTCATGAATCTCATGCACCGTTTCAACCGTTATATCAAATCTGAAAAGATAAGCATAATTTATCGCCGTGTTATTTCCAAAATCTGATCATAGTCAAAATTGTCAGCCAGAGTCTTTAACTCATCTGCCAGCAGCGTATCATAAGAGCGGGTCTGCTCAATCAGGCGTTCGATGTCCGTTGTATCGCCCCGCACACAGGCTTGTTCAAGTTCACTCAGCAATTCAGGCGGCAGAGCTTTTACGGCATCTGCTGTCAGCTTTTCATCAGTCTGTACGGCTTTCTGTGATTCCGGCATATCCTCTTTCC
>DYRC01000322.1 GCA_020718925.1 Desulfonema limicola | reverse complement strand
TAACATAAGATATAACTAAAAAAGTGTAATTATTTTTTAAGATTTTACCCTTGATAATACAATGATCATCAAAAAATTCAAATTGTGTTGGCATTGTGTTTGCGTAATAACAATGTCAACTTCTGCAAAAATGCAGATCAAATTCTAACCTTTTGAGGTGACGTATGAAAAGATTATTTACATTTTTGTTATTGGCTATGGTTTTAGGGTTGAACGCTACGGCGTATGCACTGCCGACCCTTCAGTTAGACATCAGCAACAGCACCTATGATACTGCAAGCGAAACTGTGTTTGCGACAGGGGATACCTTTACATTGACGGCATTGTTAAACTCTGCTGATGCTACATTTAATACGGGTATGACCTATTATATATCTGCTGCGGTGATTCCCTCGCTTAAAGCAGTAGAGGGCGGAGATTATGGTAGTATTATGTTCGGCGGTAATGAAATTGCTGTTACAGGTGATATGACTTTTGGAACTCCGGGTGATGAAGCCAAAAAAGCTTTGGCAGCTCACGGCATTTTTACCAATTATTATTATGAAAAGTCATTCACGTTTAACAACAGCAACACAGCAACAGAGTATAATGTTGAGGATAGTCCGGGTGCTTTCAGCGCAAGCAGCAGTGGAAGTCTTTATTATTCGGCATTCTCAATAGATACCAGTATGCTGAAAGAAGGTTACGCTATTCATTTTGATCTTTATACCAAAGATGCAACCGGAAAAATCATTCAGTTTGCACCTTTTTCACATGATGCACAGAGCTTAACGACTCGTGATACGGTAGCGGCTCCGACGCCGACCACGGATCCTGCGCCGACACCGTTTGTTACACCGACGCCTCCGCCGATTGATCCGACGGATCCGCCTGTTACTCCGCCGACCAGCAGTGGCGATCCGGGAGATCCTGCGGCAACACCTGAACCTGCTACGATGGTGCTGTTAGGAATCGGATTGGTGGGAATTGCAGCATTAGGAAGAAAAGCAAGAAAGTAACTTTGAGGCACACAAGCCTTTAAATCAAAGCCCTGAAGAAATTCGGGGCTTTTTTTATCACAATGGTTCGGACAGTTTTTTAAATTTTAATATCTCTTAAAATTTTCATTTTGCAAAATCCCCTATTGACAAAAATCAAAGGTAGTATAAAATACATTCTTTTATGGAAGCGCACAGCTCACTGGTGGGGCTCCCGGACTTCAAATCCGGTGTGGGGCGCTAATACCGTCCCGGGTGGGTTCGATTCCCATGCGTTTCCGCCACGCGTTCATTATTTCGGCATCCGCTTTTTTTTCCACACCTACTTATACAGATTTTTTGTTTTTTTTTGCAAACAGAGGTATTCTCGTATTTTCTGTTCATCAGTTTCTGAAACGTATTCCCCTATTATCCCTATTTGACTAAGGAAGGTATAACACTTCCGGCATGACGCGGTATGCGGCAATCCGAAAGTTCTTTAAGCCGGTGTCCCAAGTTGCAGCACATTTTCTGAACTGATACTGATTCATTTATTTCTGATGAGCCGGAGGATTCGTTCTTCCGGCTTTTTCATTAGACCTGCTGCAAAACTCAATTTTCGCCTAATAAAATCAAGGGGCAAATCCCGGTTTCGCAGGAAGTCTATTGTAAAAAAACTGTTGACAGGAATTTTTCGGCGGGTTAATTTAATTTCTTAACAACGATAAATTGGGAGCAAAAAGATAATAATATTCTCTATGATTTTGAAGCTAAAATATATAATAATTTGTTAGCCTTGAGGAAACTTTAATGATCAGTGAATTAAGAGATGTCACCGGTTTTCGCGGGGAGAAAATAGTTGAGCTTTGTTTGACAGACTATCAGGCATTTCCAAAGCCGCTCTTCCGTCCCGGATTTCTTGGCGACAAATGGCCTGCTATTGACTTCTATGTCGAATTAACGGCAGTTCGTGGAAAACGTCCATATTTTTTCGGACAAACAAAAGCGACGACATCTGCGTTGACAGCAGGTTCAACAAATCTTATCATCACAACAAAGAAAAATGACATTGACCGGCTTTTACAGATTCCCGGACCAACATACATTCTTGGGGTTCACGAACCATCGAAAAGAGTGTTTGTCCGATCTGTTCATTCCGGCATTCCGGTGAAAGCAATTACTATAATTCCGTTGGCTTATGAGCTTACAAGTGTGAACCTCCGAAGATTGTATGACGAGGTTCTTAATTTTTGGTCAACAACTGACTATAAACCTAAATATTCGGTGTTCGCATGACTATCAAACAAGCTCGACCATATATAATCGGACGCAGGGGCGCGCTGATCGCTGAACTCTTTCTTCAAGATTTGAATCCCTCCTTCGTTGCGAAACCGACACCTGATTTTGGTTACGATTTTTTTGTCGGTTTTCCGAACTCCGATGGTGGTATTAACAACTATGCTGTTCAAGTTAAAGCGACTGAGCGGCCGGTTCCGTCAAGCGTTCCGATTAGTACGACAATATATGAGCGTTTGACGCATTCAAATATCCCGGCTTTGCTGTTAGTTGTGGATGTGAAGCAGAATCGCCTGTTCTATTCATGGCTCAAATCCGAAAGCACCGAGGGGAGTCGCAAAGTTCACACAATTATGGTTCCTGTAAAAGAAATCAACGAGGTAGTCAAGGAGGAACTGCGTAAGCTTCTCGCAGGCTAACGATTGACTCCGGCGGCAATCCGAAAGATGTTCAAACCGGTATCCCACGTTGCAGCACGTTGATACGATTACTTGATTTCTGATGAGCCGGGATGATTTGTTCTCCCGGCTTTTTAATTGATATTGCTACTTCAGCACCACCGGCGTTGTCGTAAGAGTCAATGTTTCGCCAGCTTTAGCAGTCTGCCAAGTATAAGAGCCGTCAGCATTGGGAACTACTGAGACCCGTTTTGTAATTCCTTCCGGAATCGTATAACTGCCTTTTCCCCAAACTACATATCTCACCTGCCCTGCAGCGGTGGTTACGCGATACGCATTGATTCCTTTGGCGTTGCTGCTCAGTCGCTCCACCTGTTTGAAAGGAATCAACTCCTGCGTAAGCAGTCTGAACGCATAATACGATGGCTTGATTTCAGCCTGAGCGCTGATAAGCCCGTATTCGCGCCAATCATTATCAGCTCCCTCGGAACTGAGATAACAATGCCATATTGCCATTGAATCCCCGAATCCGTAAGCCTGAATTATGCGGCGAAACACATCTGCTGCCTGCTCCTGCGGGCTGTTCGGATAATTGGTGCGAAGTGTCAGCGTCGGATCCGATGTTGTTCCGGTTTCTGTCATCCAGACAGCTTTGTCTGCAATGCCAAGCCGCTCAAGCGCAGCCTGAAATTTCGGGCGGAGAATGGTGTATGGCTCCCATCCGGGATAATAGTGATAATTCACTATATCAAACCAATCCCTGCCGCCGCCCTTAATCACACCGGGCAGCCATGTGTCTGTTAAGTAATCATCCAACCCGCCCATTCCCGGAAGCACAATCACCGCATCCGGATCATTTTCCCGAATAATCGCGGCAACTTCAGCAAGAAACATGCCCTGCTCCTGTGGGCTGAATCCGTCAGAAGGAAGCGATGCGGGCAGTTTGTCCGCGCTTGCCGGAATTGTGCTTTCATCCAGCGCCCGCCAATGATCCATCTCATTTCCCAATTCCCAGTATTTAATGTATGGCGCATATCGGCGCACGACAGTCGTGATATAATCTCTTGCCTCAGTTCCGACATGCTTCTGAAATTTATCGGTTTTTACAGCCCATGGCGGCGTTCCTGAAGAATATTGCATTGCCATCAACGTAACAATGGGTTCAAAATTCGGGTTAGGGATTACAATATCCGCAGCTTCCCAATTCCATTGATTGTCTTTGGGTTCAACCACGTTCCATAATAAATCGGCTTTCACAAACTGACGATAGGTATGCACTCCGAGATCGGCAAAACGTCTGAAAATCTCATCAGGCTGATAATACGGCGTGGATGTGTTCAAGCCGACTGATTCAGGATTTTCTGACCAATAAAACCGGACAAAATTCGCGCCGATTTGCGGCACTGCCGGGCGGTTCAATGCTCGTGAAAAGGTGGAAACATCCGCTTTCCAATAATGTCCGTCAGTACGCGGAGAATAATTCAGAGTGAAGGAGTAATTGACGCCCTGATACGCCGCGCAGCAGATTTTCAGCGCAAGATCATCTTCGACATGAATGCAGTTTTTTGTGGCAGATTCAAGCTGTCTGAAACTGGCTATATCCGCTTTCCAGTAAAATCCGCCGGAATCAGGCGCGTAATTCATCCCGAATGAGTAAGGAATGCCCTTGTATTCGGCACAGATATTGAGTTTCAGATCAGTTTCAACCGCGATACAGCCCGTGCAGGAATGCGCCGGATATGCGGCGAACATCGTCATCAGAACAAAAATCAGGGTTAACGTCCTTTGTTTCATTATCTTCTCCTTTGATGTTTTTTCCATAATGATAATATCATCTTCTGATGCAATTTCAATATGAAAATTGCTAAG
>DYRC01000321.1 GCA_020718925.1 Desulfonema limicola | reverse complement strand
AAGAAGAAAATCGGAGCATTACTTACAGCCTGTTGAACCGGCAGGCAAATCGCATTGCACATCAATTGCTGAACAGCGGTTTGCAGAGACAGGCAGTCGTGGGGATTTTTCTGCCTGCCGGAGTTGACTATATCTCAGCGATTATAGGCGTTTCCAAAGCCGGGGGGATATTTTTGCCTTTGGATATTGAATTTCCCGAAAAGCGGCTCTCGCATATTTTAAGCAAAACAACACCGACATTTTTTATTACAAACCGCCGACTGAAAAAAGAAGTCATCGAAAAAATAGAAAAATCAGATATTTCATCTTCTGATCCGGAAATCGCCATTATTGAAGATATTATTGACTTTTCAGAAGAAAACCCGCCGCTTATTCCCGAACCCGATGATGGCAATTATATTATTTTCACGTCCGGCTCTACCGGCGAACCGAAAGCTATTTTGGGATGCCATAAAAGTCTGAGTCATTTTATTCATTGGGAAATAGGAGAATTTCAGGTTGATGACAGTGTGAGAATCAGCCAGTTTGCGCCCACAACCTTTGACGTCAGTTTCAGAGATATGTTCGTTCCTCTGCTTTCCGGCGGAACGGTTTGTATTCCTACAAAAGAAACCGGCTCGAATATCAAACATCTGCTGCAATGGATGGAAAACTCGAAGCTGACAATGGTGCATTGTGTTCCGTCATTGTTTCGTCTGATGATGAAGGAAATCGAATCATCGGAAGAAAAATATCCCCAACATGCGCTGCCGACATTGAAGCGGTTTCTGCTTGCCGGAGAAGCGCTTTACGGAAGCGATGTGAGTCGGTGGATGGAAATAATGGGGAATCGGATTGAGTTGGTCAATATCTATGGTCCGTCTGAAACCACGCTGGCAAAAGCATTCCATCGGATCAAAGAAAAACCTGTTGAAAAAAATATGATTATGCCGGTGGGACAACCGATTTCCAATACCGCTTTGCTGATAATGAAAGATAACGCTCTGTGCCGAATCGGCGAAATCGGCGAAATTTATATCAAAACGCCATTCAGAAGCAAAGGGTATTTCAACGATCCCCAAGCAACACAAAAGAGTTTCATACAGAATCCTCTGACGCCTGATAGCGAAGATATTATTTATAAAACCGGCGATATGGGTAAATATCTGCCGGACAGAAGCGTGGCATTTATCGGGCGGTTGGACAGGCAGGTCAAAGTCAGCGGCATCCGAATCGAATTGGATGAAATTGAAACGGTATTGAGAAATTACGAAGCCATTGATCAGAATGTCATCATGGCATACAAAACGCCGGAGCATGAACACCGGCTGGTCTGCTATTATACCGAAAAAAAGCCGGTTGAAACGGCTGAACTCAGAACATGGCTTGCAGAATATCTTCCGAGCTACATGATTCCGTCATTTTTTGTAAAGCTGAATCAGTTCAAGCTCAATATTCACGGCAAAATTGACCGCAAAGCCCTGCCCAAACCCGAAGCCCTGATGTATGAAAAAATCAGTTACGCGGCTCCGGCAAATGAAACTGAAGCCGCGCTGTCTGTGATTTGGAAAGAAGTGTTGAACCTTGATACCGTAGGCGTCAACAATCCTTTCTTTGAAATCGGCGGCAATTCGCTGAGTGCGATTCGCATTCTTTCCAGAATCAGCAAAACATTCGGCGCGGAAATCAGCATCAAAGAGTTTTTTGAACATGCCACCGTGCGGAAATCGGCAAAACGAATCGAAATGGCGCAAAAATCTGCATTTCAGGAAATCCCTGCGCTGCCTTTGAAATCCTGTTACGATGTATCTCAGGCGCAACGGCGGCTTTGGATTTTGAATCAGATGGAAGGCGGCGGAATGGCATACAATATTCCTTCCGCATATCGGATTGAGGAAAAGCTTGATATTTCCGCACTTGACGCATCCTTTGAGCAATTGATACAGCGACATGAATCTCTGCGTACCTGCTTTATTGCTGAAAACGGAGAACCCATGCAGCAGATTCTGAGCAAACCGCCGTTTAAACCGGAAGTCATTGATTTAAAAGAAGAAGCATCACCGGAAACAGCATTCAGAGATTATGCGGACAAAGACCTTTCCACCCCCTTTGATTTGTCTTGCGCCCCGCTGCTCCGGGTAAAACTTTTCAGGCTTTCGGAAGAGCAGCATATTTTATTGCTCAATATCCATCACATTATCAGCGATGCGTGGTCTTTGGATGTTTTGGCAAAAGATGTGCTGAGTTTTTATGCGGCATTATCAGAGCAAAAAGATGTAAAGCTTTTACCATTGCGGATTCATTACAAAGATTATGCGGCGTGGCAAAACAGGCTTTTGGCGTCAGATGCCGTGAAAGCGCATCAGGCATATTGGCATCATAAGCTTTCCGGTGAAATTCCCGTACTGAATCTGCCGACCGATTTTCCCCGTCCGCCGGTTCAGACATTCAACGGCAGCCTGATTCGTTGTCAATTTGAAGATACGATTTCGGAAAACATGATCGCTTTCGGAAAAGAACAAGACGCGAGTCTGTTTATGAGTCTGCTTTCGGTGTTGAAAATCCTGCTCTATCGCTATTCGGGGCAGGAAGACATTATTATCGGCTCTCCTATCGCCGGACGGAATCACCCGGATTTGGAAAATCAGATCGGCTTTTATATCAACATGCTGCCGCTAAGAGATGAAATTTTCGGAACAGACAGCTTTAAGGATGTGTTGAAAAAAGTCAGAAGCACCACCACTGAGGCTTATGATCATCAGATTTATCCGTTTGACCGGCTTGTGGATGAACTCAATCTTGCGCGGGATGTGAGTCATTCGCCGATTTTCGATGTGGGCATGACGTTTCATACAGATGAAAAAATCGAGCAGCGGATGTCCGGGAAAATCAGGATTTCCGAATACGGATTGGCTTGGAAAACCAGCAAATACGATCTGGTGTTTATCTTCATTCAGTCTGGAAACCGGCTTTGTGCCGATATTAATTACAATACAGACCTGTATTCCGAAGAAACTGTCCGCAGAATGGGAAAGCATTTTGAGGAACTCATCAGAAATATTCTTCAAACTCCCGATCAGCCGATCCGAAATCTGAATATCCTCAGCGAACCGGAAAAGCAGCAGATATTGAGTGATTTCAATGATATGAAAGCCGAATATCCCAAAGATAGGAATATCATTGATCTGTTTGACGAATGGGTGAAAAAGACGCCGGATCAGATCGCGGTGATTTGTGAGGACAGACAACTGAGCTATCGTGAATTGAATGAACTTTCCGATACCGCAGCCCGTTATCTGAGCAGTTTTATTCAGCCCCAAGATATTATCGGCGTGATGATGGAGCGTTCCGAAAAAATTATCGTGTCTCTGTTGGGCATTCTCAAAGCTGGCGGGGTGTATCTGCCTGTGGATCCGGCGTATCCCCAAGAAAGAATTGATTATATCCTTCAGGACAGCCGATGCGGATATGTGATTACAGAATCGGAATACGAAAAAATGAGAATTGAAGAAATGAGAAATGAGAAATCACTTCTCACTTCTCACTTCTCACTTCTCACTTCCCTTGCATACATTATTTATACGTCCGGCTCTACCGGAAAACCTAAAGGCGCAATGGTTGAGCATCAGGGACCGATCAATATGTCTTTGGATCAGATTCGCTCTTTCGGAATTACTTCGGACGATCATATTTTGCAGTTTTCATCTCAGTCATTTGATGCGTCTTTGTATGAAATTTTCATGGCGATGTTTTCCGGCGCAACGCTGGTGATTTCACCCCGCAGCATAACAAGCGATCCCCAATTGTTTGTCAAATATCTGAATGAAAAGACGGTAACTGTCGTAACATTGCCTCCGGTGTATCTCAGCACCCTGAACAAAGATGCGCTGAAAACCGTTAAAACCATCATCACTGCCGGAGAGCCTGCGGTGGTCGGCGATGCGTTGTATTACAGCAGGCATAAGCAATACATCAATGCTTACGGACCTTCGGAAGCTTCGGTTTGCGTGTCTTTTCACCGGGTTGATCCCAACAGAGCATATCAGGGTGCTATTCCCATCGGAAAACCGATTTCCAATACTCAGATATTTATTCTGGATGAGAGTTTGCAGCCTGTTCCCATCGGCGTTCAGGGTGAAATCTGCGTTTCAGGAGACGGACTGGGGCGGGGCTATCTGAATCGTCCTGATCTGAGCCAAGAAAAATTCATTTTAAATCCGTTTTATCCTGAAAAGCGGATGTATAAAACCGGCGACATCGGCAAATGGCTGCCTGACGGACATATTGAATTTATCGGCAGAAAAGATGAGCAGGTCAAAATTCGCGGTTATCGGATCGAACTCGGAGAAATCGAAAACGCGCTCAGACAATACCCGGATGTTGCTGAAACACTGGTCATCGCCCAAAAAGGCAGCGGCACGGATAAAGAATTGGCAGCGTATTTCACAACCGAAAACAAAGTCAACGCCGGAGATTGGTCTGCTCAGAATCTCAGAGTCTTTTTGGCAAAACAACTGCCGGAATACATGATTCCTGCTCATTTTGTCCGGCTT
>DYRC01000320.1 GCA_020718925.1 Desulfonema limicola | reverse complement strand
TATGATTCATTTACAGGCAGACCTGACAAGCAAACAGCTTTTAGATGCTGTTATGCAATTGCCACAGTCTGAACTTGAAAATTTTATTCTTAAAGTCAACTCCTTGCGTCCGAAATACGAAAGCCGGAAGCTATCTCGTAGCAAATCCGAATTGCTTTTGAAGATCAATCGTGGTATTCCTGAAAAACTTCAGAAAAGATATAATGAACTCATTTCAAAAAGATATGAGATGGCACCTGATTCTGAAGAATATGACGAGCTTCTGAAATTGACGGATCGGATTGAGTATCTGATAAAATTAGCTGATATCCGTAAAAAGCCGCTCACAATCTTGATGGATGAGTTGGGGATTCATACCAAAATCAATAACAAGGAGAAAAAATGAAAATTACCAAAGATGAAGTGCTTCATGTGGCAAAACTGGCGCGTCTGAATTTAAGCGATTCGTCGGTAGATAAATTTGCGACTCAGATCGGAACCATATTGGATTATATTGACATGCTGAAACAGGTCAATACCGATGGGATAAAACCGACATCTCATGCGATTTCTTTAAACAACGCATTTCGGGAAGATGTGCAGAAACAGCACCTTGACAGAGACGCCGCTCTTGCCAACGCGCCTGAAAAAGAAGATGGCGGCTTTATTGTTCCCAAGGTGGTCGGCGGATAAGACATGAAGATAAGGACGACATTATTTCTGCTGATAATCCTGTGTGTTCCGCTTTATGCGGGGCAGCCAAGCCCTGATGATTTTGCGTACGGACTGCTCCTGACGCCTGAAACCGAGTCCGCGATATATTCGGTTACGCTGCCGGAGAGCGTGTATCGCCACATCACCCGCGCTGATTTGGGAGATATGCGGGTGTTCAATCGTCAGGACGAAATTGTGCCGTATCTGCTGCGCCGTCCTGAAATTTCATCGCAATCCGTAGCACCGGTCATACTGCCTTTTTTTCCGATTTATGCGGATCCGGGAAAAACCGGAGGCGAGTTTTCCTTTCAATTGTCCGCAGATGGCAGAGGCTCAATTTTAAGCATTCAGGCAAAAAGCGGCGCAGGTGGAAATGTCAGGGCGTATATTATTGACGCCAGCGCGGCAGATCGGGCGATCAGCGAACTTGAAGCAGAGTGGCGCAATGAGGGCGAAAGCTTTGTTACTACGGTGTCCGTAGAATCCGGAGATGATCTGACGCATTGGCGGACGCTGGTGAATGCCGCGACATTGGCAAAGCTTCAATATGGCGAACACCGGCTGGATCAGAATCGGATTATCCTTCCGGTCAGAAAAGCAAAATATCTGCGAATCTCATGGTCAGCAGGCAGGCAGGGCATAGAACTGACAAAATTAAAAGCCTTGTTCTCTCCGGTAACAGCGGAACCTGATCGCGCTGAAATTTCAGTCTCAGGTACAGCGGCAAAAGATAAGCCCCATGCGTATGAATTTGATCTCAAAGGGCTGTTTCCCGCAGATCGGATCAACCTGAGTCTGCCCCAGCGCAACAGCTTGACGCAGGCAGTATTGAAATCCCGCGCAACGCTTAAAGAAGAATGGAAAATCCGGCACAGGGGACTGTTTTATAACCTGATTGTAGAGGATAATCCGTTGAATAACGCGCCGGTATCGTTGTCGCCTGCAATTTCGGATCGTTACTGGCGATTGGAAACTGATGACAGCGGCGGCATGGGCAGCGGGATCCCTTTGCTCAAAATCAGTTGGATTCCCCATCATCTTGTGTTTTTAGCCAGAGGCGAAGCTCCGTTTCAACTGGTTTATGGCAGTACAAAAATCAAGGTCCCGGAAGCGTCAATGGATCGGCTGTTTGACAATATCGGCAAGGATCAGACGCATCTTGTCAAAAAAGCAATACCCGGAAATGAAACCGAAATCGGCGGCGCGGACAATCTCAAGCCCCAATCTCCGCCGTTTCCGTGGAAAAAATTTCTGCTCTGGGCAGTGCTGCTTGTCGGCGTTCTGATATTGGCATGGATGGCGTATTTCTTGTATCAGCAGATGAACGCCCCGGATAAAGGAGAAAATTCCCATTAATCTTGCATGGTTTATTTCCCCGCACGGATTCGGACACGCGGCTCGGTCTGCCGCAGTCATGGAATCGCTGTTTCTGCTCGTTCCGTCTGTTCAGATTCATATTTTTACCAAAGTTCCGAAATGGTTTTTTGAAGATTCTCTGTCCTTTGCGTTTGATTATCATGCGGAATTGACTGATGTGGGGCTTATTCAAAAAGACCCGCTGCATGAAGACATAGATGAAACCATACGGGTTTTGGATGACTTTTTGCCATTTGATAATGCCTTGATTTCTCAGCTATCCGATCAAATCAAAGCGTTGAATTGCAGGCTGATTGTCTGCGATATTGCGCCGATGGGAATCGCTGTTGCCAAAGCCTGCGGAATTACTTCGGTTCTGATTGAAAATTTCACTTGGGATTGGATTTATGAGGGATACCGGGAACAGAACTGCCGGATAATGCCGCACATTGGATATCTGAAGCATCTTTTTGAGTGCGCGGATTATCATATTCAGACAGAGCCGATCTGCGTTCCATGTCCGGATGCAGACCTGACGACTCTGCCCATCAGCCGCAAGAACCGAACTCAGGCAAAGATCATTCGGGAACAGTTGGGTATTCCGACAGAAAGCAAGGCGGTTCTTATCACGATGGGCGGTATTGAAGGAAAATACGATTTTCTGAATCAGCTTGAAGAATATCCTGACGTATATTTTGTGATTCCGGGCGCAAATTCCTTGAAAACAACTCGCAAACACCTGATTCTGCTGCCGCATCATTCAGATTTTTATCACCCTGATTTGGTGAATACCTGTGATGCCGTCATCGGAAAAGTCGGTTACAGCACACTGGCAGAAGTCTGGCAAGCCGGAGTTCCTTTCGGATATGTGCCGCGCCCGTTTTTTCCCGAATCTGAAAAACTTGTCCGTTATATTGAGCAGCAGATGAACGGCTTGATGATTGAAGATCATGAATTTGAAAACGGACAATGGCTGTCAATGCTGAATCGTCTGCTTTCTATGCCGCGTATTCAGCGAAATTCGTCTGACGGGGCGGTTCAGGCTGCGCGCGGTTTATGCTGCATTTATATTAACGCTGCTGAATATGAATCCTGAGCTATGGTCTTGCTGCTGCTTCTATCGCAGCAAACAGAAACAACATTGATGGCTATTCCGATATATCTTACGATGTCCATAAACATCTTAAAATCAGTAGCCGCCGCGCTTTTCCGTGTTCATATCAAAAGGTGGTGTGCGTCCTACAAAAGATTCCAGCATGAACAGTTCTTCATCTGTATGATTCGGGCGTTCAGAATGCCCGCCGGCTTTTTCAATCCGTTTTTCAGGACTGCCGGACGCATAGATATATCGGGGCATATCATGGTGCTGTGAGCGGATAGTCTCCCGAATATTGGCATCTGATTTGGCGTGAAGTTCTGCCGCGCCGTAGCATACGCAAAGATAGTCGCGTTCCGGGTCAGCCTCCGCATACAAGCCCGTTCCCCGAACGCCTGCTATGACGGTCGGCATTTCAAGGCGTTTGGGGCTGTTTCTGAAAACTGCCATCATCTTGCCATTGAGCAGCCGCAGGAGATTGACAGCGCTTTCTTTGAAATTTTCCGAAGCTTCGCTGCCCAACTCAAGACGTGTATTGTCTCTGAGCATATAAACGTCTTTTCCGATAACAAATATCGCAAGACCTGCCGCGCCGGTGGAAACAATGTCTCCGGCTTTGACTATCGCCCCGATTTGAGTGGCTGTCTCGTTGATTTTAACTATCCCCTCAATTTTTCTCATCCCTTGAGGATAATCGGCTGATCCCATTGCAAACGCGCTATGGATTATGCCGGGCATTCCGATGCCTAATACGCCGCAGCTCAGAACTTGGGATAAAAAACGTCTTCGCTCCGGGTTGATCGGGTCTTTTCTCATCATAATTCCTTTCGGGAATCTTTTAAGTATTTTTGCAGGGCGCGATAGTCGTCTTCATAAATATTGACAAATCTGACGCCGATCTCAAAGCCGCTGTCATTCGGGGATTTTTCACACCAGACCACCTGCCCTATTGCGGTCATGGGTGTCTGAGCGGCAATATCCACGATTCGGGAATAGGGCTTTTTATATCCGTCAAATCCCATGATTCGCATCTTCAGACTTAGCAGCGTTTCAGGATTGTAATGCTTTGAAACAGCAAAGCAGATTCCGCCGCAACTGATGTTTTTGCAGATTCCCTCTTCTTCGGCATTTTGGGGCAGAGGATAGGAAAGAGGGCTGATGTCAACATGAAAATTCTTATCAATTCTGTCAAATTGTCGCTGATTTTTCTCCATCGCCATGTCCTTAATCAAATACGATGCCCTTATTCATAGCGTTTTCATTTATTTTGTCAAGGATCATTTCCGAAAGAGTAACCCCACCCCCAGCCCACATTGCCATTAAGTTAAGAAAAAAACACATTAATAACATATCTTTTTAACACGTTTATGATAGTTAAGCAACTCTGTTCGGGGAATGC
>DYRC01000319.1 GCA_020718925.1 Desulfonema limicola | reverse complement strand
GAGACGGAAAAATCGGTCTTGAGGAACTGGGCTATATTTTGCAAAAAGTGGCGGAGTTGAGATAAAAGCATCTGAACCGCTGATTCACCTGATTAGTTCTGATTGCTCTGATGTTTATCATCAGAAGAATCTGCGTAATCTGCGGTTCAGAATCAGGATACAGGGATGATGAACGGATTGAAGGATGTCTGATTTATCCTTCAATCCTTAAAAAATCCTTCAATCCTGATTCACTCTTGGCAATCCTGAAATCCTGAGAATCTTGGTTCAGACCAGTTTCTCAGCTTCGATGAAATTCAGTACATCTTGGGGAGTTTTTGCCAGTTCGATGGCATCAAGAACAGCTTTCAGCTTTTCCGTATCCGCAATCTGTTTTATTCTGGTTTTAAGCCTGAGTCCGTCAACCCCGAATTTGACTCTGAGCAGAACATTGAGAGAACTGAATATTCCCTGCTGCATCCCTTCCTGTTTTACTTCTTGTCGGACTTCCTGTCGTACTTCTTCACGGGCTTTGTCTCTGAAATATTGCATCAGCATCGCAGTTTCCTCCTTTTTGTCATTAATTTCCTGACATAATCTATCCCGTTCTTCTTCCCGGATTCCGGCATATACGTCAATGAAATCAGCGTATTTGTCAAACAGCATGGGCTTGACCAGTCTGTGCAATCCAAGTAATGCCTGTCTGATTACCTCGGCGCGTTCTTCCGGGGCATAGTTCATTTTCGGCAGAAGAATCTTTATCAGGGGATTTTCATAATGATAATAATCTTCTGCGTTCATATCGGACAGTTTTACGAACACATACTCGAAATGCAGAAAAGTTCTTCCGCCGAACTCAATGTTCAGATTACGCGCAACATCTCTCTTTTTATTCCATTTTTTACGATCCGTGAACAGAACTGTCGGAATCACGGTTGCTTCCGGATAAGCTTCTGTCTCATCTGCTGTGTATCTGAGCAGCCTGTGGATCGAAAACCTGTTTTTAGAGACGGAAAAATCGGTCTTGAGGAACTCGGCTATATTTTGCAGAAAGTGGCGGAGTTGAGACCGTCAGGCACTTAAAACATGACTCGCTGACGCTCGCAACTCTGAGCCACGAGCGTCAGCGAGTTTAACATCCTTCAATCCTTCAAAAATCCTTCAATCCTGATTCTGATTCTGATTCTGAAAAAGATGATATTGATAACCTCAGCCTGTCAACAACAGCCGATAGAAAAAAGCCCATTCCGCCGACCATGATAATTGTTGCGCCGGAGGTAAGATTGAAAATATATGACAGCCATATTCCGGTCAGGGTGAATGCAATACTGAGGGCGACTGAAAGCAGCATCATATTCAGCAGAGAGCGCGAATATTTTTCAGCAATATAGGGCGGAATGGTCAGGAGCGCAATCACCAGAATCAAGCCCACCACGCGGATAATCATCACGACAGAGAGCGCAATCATCGCCATCAGAAGAAAATGCAGAATTTTCACCGGAACGCCCCGCACTTTTGCAAATTCTTCATCATACGACATGGCTAAGAAATCATTGTAAAAATAGCTGACAGTGATCACAATAAACAGATTCAATGCCAGCATGAGCCACAAATCCGAACCCGGCACCGTAAGAATGCTTCCGAACAGATAGCTCATCAAATCCGCACGATAGCCCGGCGTAAGGTCTATAAAAATCACGCCCAATGCCATGCCCACAGCCCACATCACGCCGACAATCGTATCTGCCCTGTGTCTGGCTTTCAAACTGACCGCAGCCATCAGCATTGCGGCAATCAGGGAAAAAATCAGGGTTCCGAGCATATACGGAAGCCGGAAAAACACCGCCATTCCGATGCCTCCGTAAGCCGCATGGGCAATGCCGCCGGAAATAAAGACAATCCGGTTGACCACCACCAGAGTTCCGATCACGCCGCAGGCAATACAGACCAAAAGTCCGGCAAGAACAGCGTGCTGCATAAATTCAAACTGAAGCGCCTCAATCATTATGTCTCTTTCTTATTTCAATAGGTTAGAACTTTTTTATGAATGCTGAATTTTAAAACCACAGAGAACTTAACACCAAATCGCTTTCAAACGCACCTAACCCCCCGGCCCCCTTCCCTGAAAGGGAAGGGGGAGACATCATAACTACTCCCCTCTCCTTTCAGGGGAGGGTCGGGGGAGGGGTGAATCGCTCCCTGTGGTTATTTTTTTGCTTATCGGATAAATGCCAAAGCGTCTTTCAATCTTGACACTACCCGGTCTTTGCCCATGATTTCAATGATTTCAAAAATACCGGGGCTGGCGGTTTTGCCGCTCAGTGCCACCCGCACCGGCTGCGCGATTTTGCCCAGTTTGAGTCCGGTTTCTTCCATCAGCGCGACAAACGCACCTTCAAGGCTCTTTTCGCTGAAATCTTCCAACGCTGCAAGTTTTTCAATCAATTTTATAATGATGTCAGATGCTTCAGGCGTGAGAAATTTTTTGGCTGCTGCTTCTTCATACGCAACTTTATCGCCAAAGTAAAACATCGCCGCATCTGCCATATCAATCAATGTCTTGCTTCGGGGCGCAAGGGTTTTGATAACGCTTTCCAGAAACGCGCCTTCCTGCGCCTCAATCCCTTTTGCTTTCAGAAAAGAAATCATCAGTTTTGAAAGATCAGATGGCGCGGCAGCTTTGATATGATCCGCATTCAACGCCATCAGCTTATCCGTATCAAAAACACCTGCGGCATGACCGATATTTTCCAGATTGAATTTTTCAATCAGATCCGATCTGGTAAAAAATTCCTGATCTCCGAAAGACCAACCCAGCCGGACCAGATAATTGATCAGCGCATCCGGCAGATAACCCATATCCCGGTATGCTGTAACCGACATTGCACCATGCCGCTTACTGAGTCTTGTTTTATCTTTGCCCAAAACCATCGGAACATGGGCAAACAGCGGCAGCGGACTTCCCATCGCCTTGTAAAGCATGATCTGTTTCGGAGTATTGCTGACATGATCGTCGCCTCGGATGATGGTGTTGATATTCATCGTAATATCATCCACCACCACCACGAAATTATAGGTCGGCGTGCCATCGCTTCTGGCAATGATAAAATCATCCAAATCCGAATTTTGGAATACGATATTTCCCTTGACCGCATCTTCAAGAATCGTGGTTCCGGTCAGCGGGGCTTTGAATCGCACAACCGTATTTTCCCCTTTTTTCAAGCCCTTTTCCCGGCAGGTGCCGTCATATTTGGCTTTGCCCCCGGCAGCCATGCCTTTTTTCCGCATTTCCTCAACCTGATCCGGCGTGCAGGAACAGTAATAGGCATGTCCCGAATCAATAAGCTTCTGAACATATTCTTTGTAAATGTGAAACCGCTGAGATTGGAAATAAGGACCTTCATCCCAGTCAATGCCAAGCCATTCCAAAGATTCAAGAATCGCATCCGCAGATTCCTGTGTTGAACGCACCTGATCCGTATCCTCAATTCTTAACACGAATCTGCCGCCCGAATGCCGGGCATAAAGCCAGTTGAACAAAGCCGTCCGTGCGCCGCCTACATGAAGATAACCTGTGGGGCTGGGCGGAAAGCGTGTGATGATCTGTTTCATTAACTCACCTTTGCTGATAATTGACAAAAAAATGCTCCCAAAGCCTTATGCAAAACCGGCGGAATTGTCAACCTTGTTTGTCATAAGTCATAAGAAAAAACTCCTTGACAAGATGATCTGCTATATTTTAGATTCAAAAAAAACAACGATCCGGCAAGCCGAAAAGCCTACCCCATATTATCCGACCCGTAGTGTTTGAAGAAAGGAGTTTTTGAAATATGAATCTTGCAGCGTTATATGAAAGCGATGCGGCACAAATCCTGTTTGAAGACACAGATGATGAAGATATTCTGCAAAATATCATAACCTTGCCGACCGAAGACGATCTGCCTTGCGATGACGGAGAGCCGATGGAAACAGAACGACACAGAGATCAGATGATTCTGCTGATTGAATCCCTGAAAGCATTCTGGGGAGATAAGAAGCAATATTTTGCAGGCGGAAATATGTTTGTGCATTTCGATCTGTCCGGCAAAAGGAAATTCAAAGGACCGGATTTTTTTCTGGTCATGGATGCGGAGAATCGGGAGAGAAAATCATGGGTAGTCTGGCAGGAAAACCTGCAATTTCCCGATTTAATTATTGAAATTCTGTCTGATAGCACCCGAGTAACCGATAAGACAGAAAAGAAAACGCTCTACGAAAAAGTATTCAAGACTGCCGAATATTATCTTTTTGATCCGTTCAGCTTTGAATTCAGGGGCTACCGGCTGATGGGAAAGCGATATGAGCCGGTATTGCCGGATAAAGACAAAAAAATGTATTCTCCGGTAACAGAGCTTTATCTGATTGTCAAAGATGAGCGGCTGCGATGGATGACCCAAGATGGATATGTTTTGCCTAACAATGCCGAATTGTTTGAACGGGAATTGAAAATATCTCAGGCAGAAAGACAAAGAGCCGATGATGCGGAGCGGCTTTTGGCAGAATATCGCAGACGATTCGGGGAATTATGAA
>DYRC01000041.1 GCA_020718925.1 Desulfonema limicola | reverse complement strand
CTTATTGCATATTCCGCATAACGCATTGTTTTACCATAGCCATTTCATCTTCATATGCTCTTGCAGCCAATGAAACAAAGGCAGTCCGCAGCACTTCATCTGCTGAATACAGACAATTTCCGCATACCGCCTCAAATTGAAGAATCACAGACGCATTGTTGAGTATAACAATATCAATATCTTCAACATTCAATACTTCCTGAAGATCGGCTCGCAAATCAGCCAGTTCATCCAATGACGGCTTTACTCTGAACAACACCCCGAAATCTATGTCAGAACCTTCATTTATGATTCCGCCTTGTGATGAACCGAATACATAAACAGCTACAATATTTTGCTGCTTTTGCCAAGTTGTTTCAAGTATTTTCCATTCGATAGACATATCTGCTGATTTCTTCCCGGAAGGCTTCAAAATCCGATAATCGCCGGTTAATGATTTCCACAAGAATAGCCGTATCCACTTTTTCGTATCGGTGAACAATAAAATTGCGGAATTGAATCATTTTACGATAAGGTTCGGGAGAAGAAAGCGCACCGATAGCCACACAGCGATTGATGGCATCAGCCCCCGTAGTTGCAGGACTTTGTTTGGATAAAGAGATAAGCCGCTGACAGACATCTGTAACGATTTCCGTAAGAATCTGAAGGTTTCTCTCAATAGCTCTTCTCACTTTCCAATCCTGATCCAACTGAGCAGTTGTAACCTGCCCCAGAGATTGAAGCTCTGCAAGAACTTCATCCATCAAATTGAATTTATTTGAAATAACACCGTTAATCATTAAGGCTCCTTGCGATTCATCACAATTCCGATTTCCTGCCCGGTCTCAGGATAGGCAGGACTTTTGAATCAATTTTTCTTTTCAGTTTGAGGGAGTCCTTTGTTCTTTTTTTTGTAAAGATTGACAAAATTTACAGGGGGCAATAAAAGAGGGGGAAAATTTTTTTACCTTTTTTTCAATTAAATTTAATACAGAAGGGTATTCATCAACAATACGCAGCAAATTATCCATTGCTTTACTTTGGGTTACCTGTCCGGTCTCATAGCGGGCAAAGGCTTTAGCGCCTCCTCCCAAAATTGCGCCGAAGTCCTCCTGCGTAAATCCTAATGCAACTCTGATTTTTCTGATTTCATCAGAGGTTAACAGACCATCTGTTTTTCTTTGAAAATTCCGAATAATTTTTTCAGAATCTTTCAATGTCTGGTTATCTACAATAGATTCCTCACAATCTGAACATTGAAAAATGATATAATCAGGAATTTTAAGTTGATTCCCTTTATACTCAAAAATTTCTTCTATTAAGGATTTTTTCAGAATTCCTTTTCCGCATATAGGACAAACATTTCCATCTTTATACATAACACTCTCCTTATGCTAAATTTTTTCTTTGAAAGAAATTATAATTCCTTTACCATCAAGCGACTTTTGCAGCTTTATGTATAACGATTTGCTTTTGTCGGTCGTGATATAAACATCCTGCCATAAGCTACTGTTTTTATGTGATGTCATGGTTTTATATATTTCTGTTTTTTTAAGTTTTTGAACTCTTTTCACCATATCAGACTCGCTCGCATAACCCAATTTTACAGCTTCCGTAAAGCTGCTTCGGGTTATGATTCTGGTGTCCGGATCATGAAGAAGTTGCTGAATTTCATAGAGATCATAATGAGATTTTCCCAATATATCCACAACTGCCTCCCATATTTAATATCAAATTCAAAACGGTTTTGTCAAGGTATTCAGTATCATTATGATACTTTTTCAGTACAGCGATAAATTGCCAGATAGAAGCTGAAGCATCATAAATAACGCAATATGGGGCTTCAGCCTGCTGTTGCTTCTACCCTTGAAATTCATTTCTGGGGCTTTTATTTCGGGGCTTTCCGATTCATAACAATTCCGATTTCCTGACCGGTTTCAGGGTATGCCGTTCCTTCCCTATTTTCATAGCCGTCTTTGGAAGCCGTAAGGGTGATTTTTTTCTTTAAGATCGTATTTTTTATCCGAATTTGCAGGCTCGAATCCATCGGCAATGACGGAAATTGAAACGGGCTGATTGCGGAAATTTGCCATCCAGTCCGTTGTTCCGTCAAAAGGAATGCGCCACTCATACATCAATATTTTTCATTCCTCATTCCCTTTGGGATAAGAACCGAGACATTTCAGATACAGGCAGATGCCCTTCATTTCTTCCAGTGTTTCTTTGATAATCGGGTCTTCAAGATGCCCTTCAATATCTGCCATAAAGAAATAGCTCCAGTTTTCATGCCGGGTGGGGCGTGATTCAAGCTTGACCATGTTGATTCCGTTTTCGGCAATGGGCTTTAATGTTTTGTACAATGCGCCCGGAACATGCGAAGTTACAAACAGCACTGAGGTTTTATCGGTTCCGGTTCTGTGAACCGCGTCTCTGCCGATGACCAGAAACCGCGTGGTATTTCGGGCAATATCTTCAATCCGGGAAGCAATGACCTGAAGTCCGTACATCCGGGCTGCTTCGCTGCTGGCAATGGCGGCGGATCCGGATTCTTCAGAAGCTTTCTGCGCGGCAATGGCAGTGCTGCCGCATTCCTGAAGGTGTGCGTCCGGCAGATATTTTTCAAGCCACGACCGGCATTGTCCGAATGCCTGCGGATGAGAATACACAATCCGAATATCGCTTAACGTGCCGGTTTTGGAAAGCAAATCATGTGAAATAGCTTGATATTTTTCCGCACAAATCTTCAAATCAGATTCAAAAAACAAATCCAGCGTGTAATTGACCGCGCCTTCAATAGAGTTTTCAACCGGCACCACGCCGTAATGGCACCCGCCTTTTTCCACTTCGGCAAACACATCCCGAATGCTCGTCAACGGAATGAGTGAAACGCTGGTTCCGAAATGGCTTAATGCCGCAAGATGCGTGAATGTGGCTTCAGGTCCAAGATAGCACACCCGATGCAGGGTCTGAAGCTCGCGGGAAGCTGAAATAATCTGTTTGAAAATCTGATGAACCGACTTTTTGCTCATGGGACCTCGGTTCAAGTCCGTAAGACGCTGCAACACCATTGTCTCACGGGTGCTGTCCAACACCTGAGTGCCTCTTTGCGCCTTAATCCTGCCGACTTCCAAAGCATGTTCAAGCCGTTGATTAATCAGCAATAAAAGCTTTTCATCAATTGCATCAATGTCATTTCGCAGTTTCAGGATACGGGAATCTGTGTCATTTTCCATGTTCTGCCTCTTGAAATAAATTTACCCATGCGTCAAATCTTGACAGATGGGCTGGTCCGTATATTGTAAGACTCTTTTTTATAAGACTTTTTCGGATACTCTCAACAGTTTTTTCTCTGACTTCGAGATTCCGATATTTGGAATAAAACTTATCCGCATAACAGATAATCTGTTCTTCAACAGACACCGGCACCATATCTCTTTCGGGAATCGGGAGTTTCTGATGGCGGATATCCTCTGCCGTGATGCCCACGCCGACATGTCGCTCGCAGACCAGCCCGTGTTTCGGGAATCCGATTTTCTCCAGAATTTTCCGACCAAGATAGCCATGACATATATACGGATATTTGCCGAAACAACATAATCCCGGCGTATCTGTCATAAAAATCGCAATATCATGCAGCATCGCCGCTTCCTTGATAAATTTCATGTCAGGATTCAGATGCGCTGCGTTTCGGGCTATTTTCAAGGCTTTCTGAGCCACAAGCCGGGCGTGCTGCATGAAAATCGCATACAGTTCTGTGCCGGGGGTGTAAAATTTTTCTATAATATCAATCGGGTTCATACGCATTCAACATATCGTTTGTGGTAGTCTATTGAAACACCTGATTAGTCTGCGATGTGATTCTGTAAACAAAAAATGCTTCTTTACATAAACCCTGTTATTTTAACATTCTGTATTTTCAATAGCAAGCAGAAATAAAAAATTGGGTGTAATTAAAAGTGTTACTTTTCATACCGGATAAGCTTTTTTCCGATAGCATTCCCAATCTCCGTCTGCACACATTACTCTGAGAGCGGGCATAACAGTCTTAACCTCTTATAATTATGAAATTTTGAGAAACTTTGAAATTCAAAATGAGAATTGCTGGGATATTGAGGAACGGATTGACAACCTTGAGGCGATCAAACTTCGGCAATCTGAGGTTCGAGGAAAATATGATAGAGCTTGCTACCGAAGAAAAGATTTATCTGCTGGCATATCGGGAATGGGAATACATGGATTTTCTGAATTTTGATAAGCTGTTATAACTTATATCAAAAATCTCTCACAAAGTTCTGTGATTCTTTCAGCCGCTTTCCCATCTCCGTAAGGGTTATGGGCGCGAGCCATTTCTTCATAAGCAGCATGATCGGTCAGCAGCCGCGTGGTTTCATCAATAATCTTCTTATCATCTGTTCCGACTAATCTGACCGTTCCGGCAGTTACGGCTTCAGGGCGTTCCGTAGTATCCCGCATAACCAATACGGGCTTGCCTAATGACGGAGCTTCTTCCTGAATACCGCCGGAATCGGTCAGAATCAGTTTTGCCTGATTCATCAGAGCGACAAACGGCAAATATGACAACGGCTTAATCAGATGAATATTGTTATGTTCTGCCTTGCCTAATATACGATTGACAGGTTCTGAGACATTCGGATTCAGATATACCGGATAAACAAATCGTACTTTCGGAAATCGTTGTGCCAATGTTGCGATTGCATAGCAGATATTCTCAAAACCATGACCGAAATTTTCGCGGCGATGTCCGGTGATCAGGACTATCGGATTATCAAAAATATTGCGCCCGAGTCCCGGGATCTCGGGCGGATATGTTCTGATCTTATCAATAGCAATAAAAAGACTGTCAATAACTGTATTACCTGTAACAAAAATCTTATCAGTCGGAATACCTTCGTTCAATAAATTATTTCGGGCATTTTCAGTCGGCGCAAAGTGAAGCGCGGTAAGCCGTGAAGCTAAAACGCGATTGGCTTCTTCGGGCCAGGGCGCATATATATTTCCTGTCCGCAGCCCCGCTTCCACATGCCCCACCGGAATGCGATGATAAAATGCTGCCAGTGCCGCACAGAAAACCGTAGTCGTATCTCCCTGAATCAGCACCATCTCCGGCTTTTCATCTGACATATATTCAGCCAGAGATTCAATAGCGCGTGATGTCAGTTCTGCCAAGCTCTGATTCGGTTTCATCAGGTTCAGATCCGTATCCGGCACAATATCAAAAACTTCAAGCACCTGATCCAGCATTTCCCGATGCTGCGCCGTAACACAGACCCGGCAATCCAATATAGTATCTTGTTTTAATTTTAAAATTATCGGCGCAAGCTTGATGGCTTCAGGGCGTGTGCCGAATATAACGGATATTTTCTTTTTCATAGCTGTCATCACTTTCAACTTTTGATTGCATAATAGTCTTTTACCCAAAAAGGAGCAATAGATTAGGAAGCGTATTCGGAAGGTAGGAATTTCCTATCTGAAGAGCGTATTCTTGCTCAATATGAGCCAAATTCATTTTTAATTAAAAGAGTTATAACATATTTCAGTTCGGAGATATGATTTTCACAAATATCAAAGATGATTTCATAATCAATCAAATCATAATGGTGTGAAATTATATCACGCAATTTTATAATCTTATCCCATTCTATCATCGGATACCGACCTAACAGAGATTCATCTGTTCTGCTGATCTTTTTAAGCGTCTCACCGATAACTTGCAGTCTTATTGCGATAGCATCAAGTATAAGAACACCTTCTTCACTCAGCACAAATTCATCTGCTTTATCTATCCTTGAAAAACGGGATTCAATCATGCAAATTGACTCATATATGATTTGCAGCTTTTCCTTAATAATGTCAGGCATAAACCACAACCTTTTCAATACTCTCAATAAAGCGACTCTTAAACTTACCGCTCTTTCGGATCAAATCAATTTTTTTGTCAAATTTTTTCTCCAGATAAATCTGTAAGCCTGCCAGCCAATCAAAGCGAGGTTTTTTAAGTTCGACCAGAATGTCAATATCACTCGTATTATTCTGGTTTCCCGATACATAAGAGCCGAATATCCCGATATTTACCACGCCGAAATTATCAGCAAGAAAAGCCTTATCAGCCCTTAATGATTCGATAATTTTTTCAGTATTCATTATAAAATCTCCGATCATAATTAATTGAACCTGAGATGAGTAAAATCATAACATATTCATCGCAATTTCCGCCACCCGCCCCGAAGCCCCGGAACCGCCCAAGAGATGTCTCAATCCCGAAAGCGTCTTGCTCAACTGCCTAAGTCCATCCGGATCGCCAAGCATATTCATTACGGTATCTGCAATATTTTCAGGGCTTGCCTGATCCTGAATCAGTTCGGGAACAATGCCCCTGCCTGCCACCAGATTGACAAGGCTGATATGACTGACCTTAATCAGCGCCCTGCCGATCCGATAACTCAGCGGAGAAACCTTATACATCACCATCAGCGGCGTACCGGATAACGCGGTTTCCAACGTAACCGTGCCGGAAGCCGCTACGACCAGACTCGCTTTTTCAAATACCGGCGTAGTGCCGTTGACAATTTCAATATCTGCTTCGGACGGATACTGTGCAAAAATCTTGTCAATCAGACTTCTTTCCAAAGACGGCGCGAGCGAAATCAGAAATTTCAAGTCTTTTTGCCGTTGACTGAGTATTTGTGCGGATTTAAGCATGACCGGCAAATGCCGCACAATTTCACCTTCACGCGAACCGGGCAGAAAGCCGATTAAGTGAGAAGTGGGAAGTGGGAAATGAGAAGTGAGAAGTGAGAAAAGAGAATTTTCTATCAACGGCATATCCAATAACGGATGTCCGACAAATGTTACCGGAACGCGGTGTTTTCGATAAAATGCTTCTTCAAACGGAAAAATCACGGCAATATGATCCACAATTTTTGCAATCTTTTTCACGCGCCCCTGCCGCCATGCCCAGACCTGGGGGCTGATATAATACAACACCGGAATACCGAGTCTTTTCGCAATTGCCGCCACCCGCAGATTGAAATCCGGAAAATCAATCAGAATCAGCAAATCCGGGCGCATGGTTCTCAGCAATTCTTTGGCAAGAGACATGCCCCGCCAGATATTTCCCGCTCTGGAAAGCACTTCCGTAATGCCCACCACCGAAATTTCAGACGCATCCATCATTATTTTCACACCGGCTTGTTTAAGCAATGTCCCCCCAATACCATAGAAAAACAGGGAATTATCCCTTTGCTTCATCACCCGCACGACATTTGAGCCATGAAGATCGCCCGAAGCCTCGCCCGCAATAATCATCACACATTTTTCACTTTTCATTTTGCATACCCTCCCCTGCCCCTCCCCGAAACGGAGAGGGGAGTCTCCCCCCTTCCCTTCCATGTAAGGGGGGTTAGGTCAGAAGCCGCCGATTGGCAGCCCTGATCTGGTCTATGATTTCCAGCGCGATCCGCAATGCTTCGCGCCCCATCTGTCCGGTTACTTCCGAAGGCTCATGGCACCTGACGGATTTGACAAACGACCGCAGTTCATCTTCCAACGCATCGCCTTGCGTAAAACACAGATGCTGCATATCCATACCCGGAATAATGCCGGTTGTTTGTTCAGCATCGCGCCGAATGACGTTGATCTCCCGCTTGGCAAAATCTACGGAAATATACGCATCTCTTTGAAATAAGCGGATTTTACGCTCATTTTTGGTGGAAATCCGGCTGGCAGTTACATTGGCAATACATCCGCTTTCAAACTCCAGCCGCGCATTGGCAATGTCCACATGATCGGAAATCACCGGAATGCCTGCGGCATGAATATGCTTAATCTCGGATTTGACAAAGTTGATAATAATATCAATATTATGAATCATCAAATCCAAAACCACGCTCACATCTGTGCCGCGCTCTTTGTAAAAGCTCAGTCGGTGCGATTCGATAAACATCGGTTTTTTAATAATATCTTTGAGCGCGACCACTGCCGGATTGAACCGCTCCAAATGACCGACCTGAATAATCAGCCCGCGTTCTTCTGAAATCCGTATGAGTTCATCCGCCTCTTTAAGCGTTGTGGTCATGGGCTTTTCAATCAGAACATCGGTGTCATGCTCCAAAAAATCACGGCTGACCGCAAAATGATCCGGCGTCGGCACAACAACGCTTACAGCGTCAACTTTGCCGAAAAGCTCCTGATAATTGCGATATGACGTTGTTCCGAGCTGCGCGGCAAGTTCTTCGGCGCGTTTGCTATGAATATCGGAAACGCCGACCAATTCCACATTTTCCATGCCCGCATATTTCTGAGCATGAAATTTGCCCAAATATCCCACGCCGATAACGGCGACTTTAAGTTTTTTCATAAGTTTCAATCAATCCTGACACATTTTCAATTAATGAATATCATAGCAATCAATACTTCGGACAGTGTCCGCAAATTTTTTGATATTTTGTAGGGGCAATCCCCTGTGATTGCCCTGCTGCGAGGGTAAGCACAGGGGCTTACCCCTACAATATTGCCGAAAAATATATGATCGAGTACTTAATATTGCCGGACTGACATCGGGGACATTTTATATTTCATTTCTCCGTCTGATTTTTTCCGATTCCTTTTACCTTATTTTTTTCCTGATGTCTGCAATATATTTCGTTCACCACCACTACTACTAAATTAATTTAGTTTTGACAAACAGTATTCATGTCTATCCCCTCAAGTAAACAGTACTCTTTAACCACTTCTGTGAATTTACACCGTTTTTCATACGCCTTGCAGATGTATTTGTTCTCTGTCTTTGATTACGAAATCATCAGGGATTTTATAATCCGGATCGATTAAACTTCCCCAGACTTCTTCTTTCATGGTGATACTCCTTTCTCTGATTTGGATTCCGCACAAAAGGGGCAGCTATGGTGTGAAAAAGCATTGCCTGATTGAAAAAAATATTGTATTGATTTTAGGATTCTTAATGATGTCTGATGTTGTTTTCGGGTGTTTTTTTTACGGATAAATAAACAATAAATTTACAGAGGCGGACGCCTATTTCTTTACAATTGAGGTAACATCATGCCGCTATTATATGCGTTGGAATTATTAATTCAGATATACTTTGCCGCCCATGCCATCAGAACCGGCAAAGACCGATATTGGATATTTATTATCCTTGCCTTTCCGGTCATGGGCAGTCTGGTGTATTTTCTTGTGGACTTTTTGCCCGATATCCGATATAGCTCCAAGCTTAAACAGACTGGCTACAAGCTCGGAAAAATGATTAATCCCGGCAAACATCTGAAATTGCTTGAAGAACAGGCGAAAATCAGCCCCAGTCTTAAAAACAAAAAAGAGCTTGCTCAGGCGTATATCGAATCCGGCATGTTTGACAAAGCGATTGCGTTGTATAAAAGCTGTCTGGAAGGCATCAATATCAACGATGAGACGATTATCGAAGGATTAAGCTGCGCGTATTTTTTCAAAAGAGATTTTGAGCAGGCAAAAGAGAGCCTTCTCAACCTGATGGCAATCCGCAAAAGCAAAAAAAGCGATGAGTTTGATCTGCTGTTTGCCAAAACGCTTGAAGAATTGGGCGATATTGAAGGCGCGCTCAGAGAATATGCGGCGATTGTAAAAGGATATTCCGGCGAAGAAGCCCGGTGCAGATACGCGCTTCTGCTTAAACGTACCGGCAAAACAGAGGAAGCCGCCGCATTGTTCAATGAAATTTTGAAAAATGCCCGGCTATCCCCCGCTTTCTATAAAAAAGCTCAGAAGCAATGGGTTGATACTGCAAAAAAAAGAATTGAAAACAAGTTCTTAAAACAAGTATAGGAGGAAAATAGAAAAAATGAACTATGATGTGAAAAAATGGTGGATCGTCTGTCTTGTGGCGATCATGGTTATCTCGCCGATACTGCTGGCAGGCGCGGCACAGGCAGATAAGCTCTCAGACGCGATTTCCAAAGCACCGCAGGGCAAAGCCGACGGACAGATTGATCCGGCTGCTCCCAAAGGATATCTGGGTATTCCCGGAGGACCCGATATCAATCTGATTCTGGCATTCTGCTGGGCAATATGGGTGGGCTGGATATTTTCAATTTTCTTGTGGACTTTTTGCCCGATATCCGATATAGCTCCAAGCTTAAACAGACTGGCTACAAGCTCGGAAAAATGATTAATCCCGGCAAACATCTGAAATTGCTTGAAGAACAGGCGAAAATCAGCCCCAGTCTTAAAAACAAAAAAGAGCTTGCTCAGGCGTATATCGAATCCGGCATGTTTGACAAAGCGATTGCGTTGTATAAAAGCTGTCTGGAAGGCATCAATATCAACGATGAGACGATTATCGAAGGATTAAGCTGCGCGTATTTTTTCAAAAGAGATTTTGAGCAGGCAAAAGAGAGCCTTCTCAACCTGATGGCAATCCGCAAAAGCAAAAAAAGCGATGAGTTTGATCTGCTGTTTGCCAAAACGCTTGAAGAATTGGGCGATATTGAAGGCGCGCTCAGAGAATATGCGGCGATTGTAAAAGGATATTCCGGCGAAGAAGCCCGGTGCAGATACGCGCTTCTGCTTAAACGTACCGGCAAAACAGAGGAAGCCGCCGCATTGTTCAATGAAATTTTGAAAAATGCCCGGCTATCCCCCGCTTTCTATAAAAAAGCTCAGAAGCAATGGGTTGATACTGCAAAAAAAAGAATTGAAAACAAGTTCTTAAAACAAGTATAGGAGGAAAATAGAAAAAATGAACTATGATGTGAAAAAATGGTGGATCGTCTGTCTTGTGGCGATCATGGTTATCTCGCCGATACTGCTGGCAGGCGCGGCACAGGCAGATAAGCTCTCAGACGCGATTTCCAAAGCACCGCAGGGCAAAGCCGACGGACAGATTGATCCGGCTGCTCCCAAAGGATATCTGGGTATTCCCGGAGGACCCGATATCAATCTGATTCTGGCATTCTGCTGGGCAATATGGGTGGGCTGGATATTTTCAACGGTCGGCGCGTTCGGCGGCGTAATGGCAGGCGTGGGGCATATTACCATATTCGGACTTGGAAAATATGCCGGTACTTTTAAAGACACCGCCAGACCCTTAAACAGAATTGTTACGGATTCCGTGCGAATGTCCAACCAATTTTTAGTCGGATTGAGCGCGTTGATTACCTCGTTCAATTATTATCGGATGGGGCGGATGGTGCTTCCTTTGGGTATAGCACTGGGAGTCGGCTCAATTGCCGGCAGCTATCTGGTTCCCTTGCTTACCGCCGGAAAAGTGTCTTTCAAAGCATATCAGGGATGGTTCGGCATATTTGTTCTGGCATTGGGTTGTCTGATGCTGTATGAAACCACGCCCGGAGGTCAGGCAAAAAAGAAAAAAGCCAAACAGGCTGCCGAAGCGTTTGGAGATGTGATGCGGCGTCAGAAATGCGGTGAAAACGTGGATACCTGCGATTTAGGCGTGAAAGCGCAAAGCATCGCCCTGACACGATTCACATTCACGTTTTATGGCGTGGAATTTTCTTTCAACCCGCTATACGCAATTTTAGGCGGCTTTGCGATTGCGTGTGTTTCCGCATTCTTAGGCGTGGGCGGCGGATTTATGCTCGTGCCGTTTTTGACCAGTATTGCCGGACTTCCCATGTATTTATCTGCCGGAACATCGGCGTTTGCCGTACTCATCGGCATGATTACCAGTCTTTTCAGTTATTTTATGCAGGGCGTTATCGTGCATTGGCCCCTGATCGGAACAGAATTGGTCGGCATTATGGTCGGTTCGGTGATCGGACCTAAAACATCCAAATATATCCCGGATATATGGCTCAAACGGCTGTTTGTAGTTCTTGCCTTTCTTGTGGGCGTTGATTATACCCTCAAAGGCTTTACAAGCATCAAACTGCTTCCGGGCTAACCATGACGTTTGATGATCTGTTTATCTGCATAGACCCGCTGCTGATTGTGTTTTTCAGAATATCCGATAACCCGGCAGCGGGGTTTTTTTTCGGCACATTCATTACAGCGGGGGTATGCGTGATACTTGGCGAAATCACATCTGCGGTGATATATCGGCTCAATCGCTCCTATTATCAGGAATTGGTGCAGGAAACCATCCGGATGGGTGATTTGTCCATCAGCGCGCTTCGGTTTTTTAAAGATAAAAAAAAATACCGCACATTCAACAAAGAAGCAAATGACGCTTTCGGCAAATATTTTTTCTCTCAAATCGCGCTGGGCGCGTCCGTATTGTGGCCCATTCCGTTTGCATTGGGCTGGATGCAGACGCGGTTTGCCCAAGTGAGCTTCTTTGTGCCGATCATAAACTGCTCTGTAAGTTATATGGCGGTTTTTATTTTATGGTATATCCTGATATGGAAAATCAAGGGGATAATGCAGAAAGATTTAAAATTTCAGGACCGCTGAAAAAAGATAAAATTTTTCTTGACATCGGCAAATAAAATAAGTATAAAGCCATATTCACTTTGAGGGTAACATCTCAAAGCCGGATGGGCGGGTAGCTCAGCTGGGAGAGCATCGGCCTTACAAGCCGAGGGTCACAGGTTCGATCCCTGTTCCGCCTACCATTCAGCATGGTCTTTTAGTTTCGGGGGTGTAGTTCAGTTGGTTAGAACGCCGGCCTGTCACGCCGGAGGTCGCGAGTTCGAGTCTCGTCGCTCCCGCCACCGCAAATTCAAGGGGTTACGATTTTCGTAATCCCTTTTTGTGTTTTATGAATCTGCAATTAAAAAAAGGAGAGAATTGATGAAACGATCCCTTATCGCGCTGTTGATGTTTGTGGCAATGACTGCCGGATGTTCAAACTTATCTACGGAAGGCATCAATCTGCCGGTATTTGATAAAATTTATTATGTGGTTTTTGAGGGAAAGCCGGAACTCTCAAAAGGAACGGTATATTACGGCGATGCTTTGGAAATCGGAAGCATCCTGTCCCAACAGCCCGGCGCCAACAATCTCTATGTTGCCAAAATTTCTATTCTTAACAAATACAATGATATGATGAAAGATACTGCCGTGTTTTATGCAGGTGATGGCAAGATGATGTATGATTCGGTCGGCGAAGTCGGAAAGCCCCTGACCGAAGGGGCAAAGATATTGGGATTTACCGGAAAAACCGGCGTGTTATGGTTTAAGACCAAATCCAAAGTAAAAAGCCTTTCCGAAGCCGCTGTCAATAAAGCACAGGATTTATACAATAAAGCGGTAAAATAACCGGCAGTTAAAAATCATCTGTCAGCCGGGTCAGCTTGTAAAAATTTGCAAACACATCGCTGCGGGCATTGACAAAATTGTTTTTTGCCCGGGACAGATATGAAATCGCATCCAGCACATCTGTGGCGGTCTGCACACCTTCTTTGAAAGAAATATCTGTGATTCTTAAATTTTCTTCAGCCTGAACAATACTTCCGGAAGCCACCTTCATGTTTTTTATCGCCACGTCATAATCCAGCAACGTGTTTTTCAAATCCGTGGACAGTGTGCTTTTCAATTCATCCAAATCATGCCGGGCATTGACGACCTCAAGCTTTGCTTTTCTGATCGTGTCATATTTTCTGAATCCGTCAAACAGATTCATCCGAACCACCAACTGAAGCCGGAGTTCCTCACCTGTTTCATTGCTCATGGTGCCGAGCAGATAATCATTGCCCGCCGGTTTATAACTGCCCTGAATATCAGCCGATGGATAAAACACTGACTTTGCTGCTAAAACTCTGCTTTCATCTGCCGCAATAACCATATCCAGTGCTTTGATGTCGCTCCGTTTTTCAGACATCCGGGCTGAATACTCAGCTTCATTCATGGTCTGGGGAAAGGTATTAAATTCAGAAAAATTCAATGCCTTGAAATCAACAGGCGAATCAATTTCATAACAAAGCGCATTAAGCGATTTCATCAACTCGGCATCGGCTCTTTTAAGCCGCTGTTCCGCATCATCCATTTCAACATTGATCTTCAACAGATCGTTTTTTCGGATCAATCCCACATTATACCGGCTTTGAGCATCTTCGTAGCGTTTTTTCAACAGAGCATAGTCGTCCTGTGCCACAGTCAGACTACCCTTTTTGCCGAAAATTTCCACATAGCGCACCGCCACCCGGTATCTGAGGTCCTGAATGGTTTTTTCCAATTCATAATCCAGCGCTTTTTTAATCATTTCTGCGGCTTGAAGATTGTATTTATCCCGAAATCCCGCAAAAATATTGTAACTCAGAACTCCCATAAATGCGCTGTTTTGTCTGTTTTCAGTAAGCCCGTCTTTATCCAGCCGATTGGCAATATAACTGACGTCCGCAGATGGCAAAAACGCGCTCTTGCCGATATTGACATCTGCTTCGCCTTTTCGGATATTATTCCGATATTTTTCAACCAGTTTCCGGTTCTGAGTGGCAATTTCCTGCAACTGTGCCAGCGATTGGGCATGGGCAGTTCCGAAAAGAAAAAAAATAAGCAGTCCTGAAATCAAATAGTTAAATCTCATTGTTCACGCTCCGGGCAGATAGGGCGTCAGATCGTCCGCATAATCGGTTAAGACCTTGAAGCCGCCATCCTGCAAAAGTTTTACGGCTTTTTCGCCGTTTTGTGCGCCGACTCGCAGCACCAATTGATAAACGCCCGGATATTTTTTCTCGGGCCAACTGAAAATACTTCGGATATTAATCTCGTTTTCTTTGAGAATTTTCGTAATTTCATCCAAGAATCCGATGCGATCCCGAACCAATACCGTAAATCGGAAACTCTCCCGGTCAATGCCGATAGCCTCCAGCAGCACACTCATCACATCAAAAGTCGTGATAATTCCGACAAGCTTTCCCTTATCAATGACCGGCAGAGCATTAATGCGATGCTGCTGCATAAGCAGGGCAGACCGCTCAATGGTTGTGTTCGGCGGAATGGAAATGATTTTTTTTGCCATCACCATTCCTACTGTCAGCTTACTCAACAGATAATTGAGTTCATGTACGCTTAACGTGGTTGCAGATGATGCCCAGCTTTGCTTTATATCCCTGTCTGAGAGAATTCCCGTCAATTCGCCTGCGTCATTGATGACCAGCAGATGATTGATCTGCTTTTCGGCAATCAGCTCTTTTGCTTTTGATAACGGCATATCCGGATGAACGGTTATCAACTCTGTTCTCATTACGCGCCCTACATACATAATGCCTTCTCCTGTTTAAGTTATTATCGTTTTCACGCCTTAATTTATTGACAACATTAACAATTAAACGTAAAATTGTCAATCTTATCACCTTGCTGTTTCGCTGTAATTTGAATTTACTGACAATTTCTGCCAACGCGCCTGCTATCCCGGAAAGCTCCTGAGATGACGTATGGGTACGTCCCGCGCCATCAGCCACATCTTTGGCTGCCACACTTATGCCATGAATATTCTGTGAAATTTCCTGAACTCCGAGCGATGCCTGTACAGAAGATTTTGACACATCTCTGATACCCCTTGCCAGTTCGTCCACATGTTTGGACACTTGGGATGCGGTTTCAGAGGTTTCATGCACGGATTTTGCAATCTGTTCCACCAACTGCGCGGATTCATCGGAATTTATCGCCACCTGTCTGATGGTTACGGCATTGCGGGCAACAGATTTTGCAATTTCATTGGCTGTGTCGGTCTGCTCTTCTGCCGCGCCTGCTATTGCCTCGTTAATTAAGGCTATTTCGCCGATAATCGTGCTGACTTCCGAGACAGCCTGCACCACATCCCCGGTGCTTTCCTGAATGCGCTCAATCTGTCCTGCGATTTCGTCACTTGCTTCTGCGGATTGCTTGGCAAGTTCTTTGACTTCCGCTGCGACAACCGCAAATCCCCTTCCGGCATCGCCTGCTCCGGCAGCTTCAATTGCAGCGTTGAGCGCGAGCATATTGGTCTGATCCGCAATTTTTTTGATAATACCGACAACTTTGCCGATTTGTTTTGATGAGCCTGACAGTATATTGATTTTTTCATTGATTCTGTCTGTGCGGCGGCTGGCATTCTGCGATATCTGATTGGCTTGAGAGGTATGCTTTGCCACTTCATTTAAGGAAACCGTCATTTCTTCAAGAGAAGCTGAGGTACTCTGAATTTCAGCAGCAATATCATGTCCGGATTTTGCCATGAGTTTCACGTTGTCAGATGTTTTCCGGGCAAATGCCACAACATTGGCAAAGGTGGAAGACATTTCTTCGGTCATGGATGCAATGCCCGATACGGATGCGTCTGATTCTTCTGTGGCAGAGGCTGTTGTTGAAACATTTGCCGCTACCTGTTCGGATGCTGCAGCTACCATGCCTGCCTGCGCGCTCATTTCCTCGGCAGATGACGCCATCTGCGTTGAAAGAGACGACAGATCATCTGAAGAAAAAGAAAGCCGTTCAACAGTATCGGAAAGTTCTTTCATAATATGGCGAAGACCGATACTCATGTTTCTCAGCGCATCCGCCAGAACGCCGATTTCATCAGACTGCCGAACATCCAACTCCGCGCTTAAATCCCCTGATGCCACTGCTTTTGCAAAAGTTACGCCTTTTGACAGAGGCGCAGCAATCCCATCAGCCACAAACCAGATCATCCCGAAAGCAGTCAGAATCACAATAATTCCGGCAAATATCTGATACATCAGGATATTCATCCATGCATTTTTTGCATCGTCAGCCATATTTTCAGCTTCAGCCATAACTGTTTTTATGGGAATGCTGATCATCACCCCCCACGGCGTTTCAGTTTTTCCGATGCGGACAGCAACAGTTACTTCAACATTATCATCTCTGATTTCAATATGTTCATGTTCTCCTTTCCGAAGGCGGTTAAGACATTCTTCCCAGCGATCAGGCAGCCATGATTTCAAAGACTTTCCAAGAAATTCGGGCTTATCGCTGACACCTGCCAAAACACCGCTGTTACTGAAAATAGCTGTTTTTCCGACACCTGAATAAAACTTCTTATTGACAATTTCCGCCAGAGCCTGAATAAATTCAAGACGCATATCAACACCCGCCATGCCGTAAAATTTTCCATCAGAAATAATCGGAACAATCAGCGACGTCATCAATACCGGCTTTCCGTCAAGGTCATAAGAATACGGATCAATCACGCATTCTTTCTGAGTTTCACGCGGCAGCAGATAATACTGTCCTTTGCGAATGCCGTTTTCATCTTTTTCAGTATTTTCATAATCTCTTAGCGGTTCAAGCTTGATTTGTCCGTCAGGCGTGCGAAACCAGTACGGAACAAATCGTCCGGTGTTATCATGCCCCGCGCTTCCGGCATAAACTTTATCCAACCCATCCGGCTCATTCGGCTCCCAGCAGGTATAAGTCCCTAAAAATTCGCTGTTTTTTGTCAGAACTCCCTGCAAAATTCCATTGATTCTGTCCCTGTCTGCTTTGAGATTTATTTTTTTGTCTTTAACGCCGGAAAGAACGTGGCTTAATGTACGCGCAGAATCCAAAGCGACTTCCAATTGAACTTCGATTTCAAGTCCTGCGCTCATGGCATCGGATGCTAACTGTTTTTTTGCAGCTTTGACAGCAGACTCTTTTGACGAGTTCACTACGCAGCTTTCGGTCTTTTTGGCTGCAATAATGCCGCCGATGACCAGCACCCCGATAATGGTGAACAGACATGCTCCGAAAAGGACGATCAGCTTGGTTTTCAAGGACTTGAATTTCATGATGCTCCCTCTGTTATTCAATGCGCTTCAATGCTTCCATGACTGCCTTGTTATCAGACAGGTCTTCAGGCGTAAAGTCTTTTTTAAGCATATTATTGGTTTTGAGAAACGCGTTGACATCTTTGAGATGCGTATGAAGACCTCCGCCATCCCTGTTTCTTTCCGACATAGTTTCAGCGTCATGAAGCCGCACAGCCCTGAGCATTTCTTTAACAGCGTCTTCAGTATAAGGCTTTTCATCTTTGAATATGGTTTTATTGAGAATTTCAACATACTCTTTGAAATTCTTTCCATCTTTTATCCATTTCACAGCCTTTATCCAGCCTTTGAAAATTCTGACAAGATCATCTTCGGGCGTGGCATTCAGGGTATCTTTCAGCATAATCATACCATCCGTAAGACAGCCTTCAAAATCAGCAGTGCTTGCTGCGATTCTGCCATCTCCTTCTCTGACAGCTCTTGCCGCATCAGGTCCGTAAGACACAATTCCTTTAAGCATACCGGCAATAAATTTGTCAGCCATCGGCTTTAATTCCATTTCAAGAAGTTGAAAATCCGACAACTTAAGAGAATTTTTTGAAAAATACCGATCCAGAAAATACATCAATGCGACCTGATTCACATAGACGCCGATGGATCCGCCTTTCAGTGTCCGTATGTCCGTATCTTTTTTGAGAATGATCTGATCTCCGCCATAAGACCAATCCGTTTCAGCAATGGCAACTACCGGAATTTCCTGCATATACATTTCCACCGCAGAACCGATAATATCCAAATCAATATCCACAAGCTTGTTTATCAGAAGTTTCTGCGTATCCACAATATCAGGCAGAATGACTATCTCCACATCAATCCCCTGCTCTTTCCAAAATCCCTTTGCTTGTGCAACATTGGCGGGCGAATACCCAAGCCATCCTGCGGACATCGCAATTTTATAGGTTTTGGACTGTGCCGCATCAGCGAAATTCAAAGCCGACATGACGATAAAGCCGATAAACAGTAGTCATTTCATTTTTGAAATCCTTATTTGAATCACCTATATTTTCTGATTTTTAAATTTGTGATTGAAAAAATCCCGCTTCAGTTGCCGATAATGTCCTTCAGTTCCGAAAGGTCTTTTACCGTTTTAACCGCATCCCTGATGACTCTGAGCCTTTCGTTATCCTGTATGTGCCGAATCAGGGGCATTATTGCCAGCCCTTCATCTCCGAACCTGAGACCCAGCCCGAATTCGATAGTTTCTCTGATACTCTGCTGAATCCCCTGCTGAATCCCCTGCTGAATTCCCTGCTGAACTCCCTGCTGAACCCCCTGC
>DYRC01000040.1 GCA_020718925.1 Desulfonema limicola | reverse complement strand
GGTGAAGAAATCGGTCAGCGTGATTCCGAACAGCTTGTGCCAGTCGGTGAATTCCGTTCATATTTCCTTATTTCTTTCTTTTTATTATAACCGGTTGTGATTCGGATGTCAATCAGGCTGATTCGGAAAAAACGCCGCCCGCTCTCCTATGTGTCTGAACCCGGATTTTCAGGATTTTATGATTACCAAGATTAAAAAAATCCCGGCAATCTTTTAATCCTGTGAATCATGGTTCAGGACAGTTAAAAAACAGAAACGCCGACCGCTCTCCTTATGCCATAATGGCGGAGAACGACCGGCGTGAAACATCGGAGGCGATTGACCGAATCTTACAGAGTGAGGGCGCAGATCTGAGCTTGCTTAAAAAATGCCTGATTTTATTGAAAAAGTCAAGCTTTATTTCTGCTTCTGATGTCGGATAGCACATAATTTTTCCTTTTACTTTTTCACATAATGATGACAGCATTGAATCACTGTAACCTCTTAATTATCAAAAGCATATACCAGACTGTGTTCCTGAGTAATCCTGCGTGACCGATAGCCGCTTCATTCAAATCTCAGAGGTTCGGGCTTACCGATGCCTTCTCTCGGATTTTGCAGGTCTCAATACAGATCTGTATGATCCGTTTAAGAATTTTCGGATTCTGAGTTACCCACCGGTTCAGGTCTCCGAGTCCGGTATCAGTCCATGTAAGCCTTAACATCAATAACCTTTCTCTGTCCTTTCCGATGCTGCCGGATTCCCTGACGCAGATGCCCGGCATTAGCCGGATTGCTCAGAAGATGCAGGGTCTCAATGATACTTCTGTAATCTTCAATATCTTACAAGTTACGCAGTTGAAACCCGATTGCCATGTTTTCAAATCCGAAGGATTGATATGATTATAGAAAATATGCAGACTGAGGAACAGAATCCCGAAGGGATGATATATATTTCACCCCTTCGGGGTTTCCGATCCTTCTGAAATTATTGATTTCTGTAATCATCACACCCCTTCGGGGTTAAAATTCAACTGCGTAACTCCTAACATAATTAAAAATTATCTGAAATAATTGTAAAAATCAAGCTTTATTTCTGTTTTTATCGGCGATGGGTGCATGGGATTTTTGTCCTTATTTTGAGTATGCTCACAATCTCATGTGTCATGGGGATACCAAGGGATTTTGAATCAGGATTGAAGGATTTCGGAAGGATGAAAGGATAATCATACCTCCTTCAATCCTTATAAAATCCTTACACCCTGATTCAAAACTATTCATCTCTGACCCCGAAGGGGTGTGATGATTATAGAAAAAGAATTGCCGGAATATCCGAACTCTGAAAGGGTGAAATATATGTCATCCCTTCGGGATTTGATTTTGCGGCGTTATTTTCTGCTATAACAATGCCAATCCTTCGGATTTCATTCCGCATTCCGCACTTTGCACTGCAATTCACCCGTCCGGTCTTGGCAAAGCCGTCAGCATTCCGTTCTTGTCTTTTGAAATCGGCAGTGTTATTATGCTGCCGGATCGGAGGTGCTTATGAAAGAAAGCATTACGGATCGTATTGAAAAAAGACCTGAAGACAGAAAAGCTGACGCGGAACTTCGGAAATTACGGAAAAGAACAGACAGACAGTTGCAAAGAACCTTTCAGAAAATTGACGATGTTTTTTATATGCTGAAAGAGAAGGGGATTACTGACCACAACATTGTCGAAGATCAATTTTATAAGAATATCAGATATATCCTGAAACAGAAGCCATTCGCATTCTCCTCTGTGAGACGGAATCTGACAAGAAAAGGCGTGTGGTACGATATTGTGGCAGTCGGTGAGAACCGGGTTCTGATTGCTGAGATGGAAAACAGGCTGGAGCAGGACATGGTTGATGACTTTGTGAACAGGCAGATTCCGAAATTCAGGCAGATATTCCCCGAATACCGTGATTTTCCTCTGATCGGCGGAGTCGGTGCCTTGGTGATTCGGAAAGCGGTAAGCCGTTATGCCGAGGAAAAAGGGCTTTATGTGATGACTCAGAACGGCGAGGGCGGAGCCATGCTGATAAACCGGAAAAATTTCACGGCAAAGGAGTTCTGAACCGCTGATGATGCTGATTTCTGAATCAGGATTTAAACCAATTCGCTATCAAAGAATCAAAATTGCTTCCGCAGTAATTAATGACAAAACACGAAAAAACTTTTTTTGAAAGCGAGTTCGTATAAGCTGCCAGCCGGGTTCTGAAGGTGTTCAAAAGTCCTGAAATCTTTAACAAAAGGAATGCGGGGAAAATCTGTTTTTAAAAAATCGGCATATTTTTTTCGGTAGCTTGTGCAAGCTCTCTGGTTTTATAATTCGTCAGATTTTTATCAGAGCTGTGATCCTGTTTTTTCATACCCAATCTCTCACAGCCTCATCAATTTTTTTCATCTGCTCAATCGTAAATGCCAAAACCCTGATAATATTTCTGATATTTCTAACTTCGGACAGATTTAATTGTCTTCCCTGACGATCTTTGAGATATTTACATAAGACCTGATACCCGCCGATGTAAAACTGATAAACATTTTCAGGAACACGGTCAAAATACTGAGTTTTATTGATATAAAGCCGCTGATAATCCTCTGTTTTTCTGTAATCAGGCTTAATCACCTCATTATTTCCTTCCCCGGCATATATGCCCATTTCGTAATCAGGAATTTCATTCATCAGATGCGCCTGAATAAGCTGCCAGCCGAGTTCTGAAAGGCGTTCAAATATCCTGAAATCTTTAACAAAAGGAATGCGGGGAAAATCTGTTTTCAGAAAATCGGCATATTTATTTCGGTAGCTTGTGCTGTGCAGAATTGCATAAATATATCCCAAGATTTCTTCAGGAGTATATTTTTTCTGATAGAGTTCATCAATAAAATTTCTGAAATCTTTGGCAAAATTCTCTATTTTAATCGTTATACGTTCATTATTTTTATCAGCCAAAAGCTCTGATTTTGTATCATAAGTGAACAGAGGAAAAATAAAAGGTCCGCCGCGGCGATATAAATTCGTATCTGCAAGTCCGTTTACAATAAAAGCAGAATCAAAAGATGCAGAGCCGACTGCTGCTGCCTGTCTCAGAATTATCAGACCATAATTTTCACCTTTAAAATACGCATGTTGATTTAATCTTGCTCTTTTTACAAGATTTGAATCGTAATACAGGATACGCTTATCAAAAGGACGATAATGATAGTTTTTATAGTAAAATGATGAATCAGGCGTTATCTGAAAATGGCTCTTAACTCTGTGCGTGAGATCATTTGTGTCAAATCCTATCAGATGTTCATCATGATGAGTTTTGACGCCGCTTGCAAATGCCTTAAATATCTCGTTAATCGGTTTAAATCGTAAGTATATGTCAGAATTTATATCAGGCTGATATTTAAATAAATAATATGGTTCAGCAATCTTAACCGGCTTCCATTTAATTGTCTCTAAATTTTTGCTCAGACATATCTCATATTTATGGGTGCGTAATCCCCAAAAATCAGCATGATATACCTTCTTTTCCAAGCCCGGTTTTTTGACCATGATGGAAATTGCCACGCCCTGCTCAATATCGAATACATTTTCATCTTTATCGCCCTGCGGCGTTTTTTCTTTCTTTTTTACATTCCCATGTAAATCAACAAAATACATCAGATCGAATGTGTTCATAAGACTTTGCCGCATTCCTCTGAAGGTCGGATTATCCAAAAACGAGTGATTTGTGATAATCGCTACGATTCCCTCCTTAACCTGATCCATCTTATCCTGAGCAAAACGGATAAATTTCACATAATCATCCTGTAATCCTTTGGGATTTTTTTCATCAAGTTTTTCCCCGTTCACCACATAATAGCCTTTGATCTTCTCACTTATCCATTTTCCGGTATTTTGGGAACCGTAAGAATACGGCGGATTTCCCATAATAACCAGAATCGGCTTATCTTTGATAATCTGCGCCTGCTTTGTTTCTTCTGTCAATGCGGGAAGCAGAGGAATGCTTATCTGCCGATCTGTAGGTTCAAGCGTATTGGTCAGAAATATCTGTAACCGCTCATCTTCGTTCAATTTGTATCCGTGATCTTTTAAAAACTGATACAATTTGAGATGAGCAATGGTATATGGTGCGATAAGATATTCGAATCCGTAGAGATTTTTCAGAATATGCTCACGAATCAGTAAATCTTTCTCTGAGTGCGGGTTTTCCTTAAAAATCTGTCTGATAACTTCAAGAAGAAATGTTCCTGTGCCGGTTGCAAAATCAAGAATCGTAACTTTTTCGTGATCCGCCAGTCCGTCAGGAAGATGAAAGGTCTCTCTGAGCAGCGTACTGACAGATCGGACAATGAAATTGACAATTTGCGGCGGCGTATAATAAACCCCTTTGGATTTACGCAGTTTTTTATCATAAGCAGCCAGAAAATCTTCATAAAAATAAATATACGGGTCTTTTGCCGAATACGGGTCTTCCTGCTCTCCGAAAGTGCGTGTGAACGACAGGGCTGATTTTATCTCTCTGAAATTCATGGTGTTGAGAATATTCAGCACTTCTTCGATAACCCATCGGATGTCTGCATATTCTTTACGATTGAGAACTTTCAGAAATTCGACTAGTTCGCGTATAAGCTCGAAATTTGTGGGGATAAACTCTTCGGCATTCGAGAGCGTAACGGTCTGCATATCGGCATTGAGTTTTGCCAAGAAAACGCCATAAATCAGATTTTGTGAAAAGGCATCTGCAAACGCATCAAGCGTAAGTTCATTGAACACATAGCTTTGAAATGTCTGATAAAGTCCGAATAATTTGCCTTTTGAGTCCTGATTTTCCTGTCTTTGCAATTCTTCTGCCAAAAAATCTTTGAGAAGTTTTCCGCGAATTGCCAACGCCGAAGCTAAATCTTTGGGTTTTGCGATGCCTTCAGGCGCGGAGGATAAAAAGCCTTTGACGAGATTTTCCACTGCTACTGCATTTTGGGGGTCAAGCTTTGCTTTTTTATTTTCAATATCAGAGAGATAGCATAAGGTTTTTCGTTGAATATCACCTTTATTCAGCCATATCCATTCAAGATAGTCGGTAATGAGGATGTTGTCGGAAAGCTGCTGATATTTTCTGATTTGATCGGATTTAATGACGTTATCAAGATTTTCACCGATTTTCTTGTTTTCGACATAACCGATAATATTTCCGATTCTTCTGACGCTGAAGTCAGGCGCACCGAAACCGCCTTCCCGTTTGCCTTCATGCAGAATATTGATTTTGCTGTCAATATTTTCCGCAATTGACGAAAGAAGGCTCTTCAATTCAGGGCGCAGAGAATATTCTGTAATTTCAGAAAGATTACAGGATTGTAATGCTTGAAAATATATTGAAAAATTATCCATAATTCTTCCCGGTCAGAAAAATGGCTCAGACTTCTTTATTGCGTTTGGCAATAATCAGCGTCCAGTAGCCGGGGGGCTTGTCGTTGAGTTGGCTGAGATCACGGATGATTTCTTCTTCCGGCAGCCCGCAATGCGTAATTGCCACGCTGTTTTGGGATAAGCCTGTTTCTTCAAGGGCTAAGGAAATGTCTTTCACATTCCGATATGCCTTTAAAAAAACCACATTCTCCGGTTTGCCGCAAAATTCTCTGAGCCGATTTCCGCCTTTGACGCCGGACATGACCAAGAGCGATTCCTCGCCCTCGACCAGCGGCGTATTGAGCCTTGCCGCCGCAGCCTGATAAGACGTGATGCCGGGAATGGTTTCAATGCGGATATGGGGCGCGGCAGCCTGAATATATTTGAGAACATATCCGTAAGTGGAATAGGTCATGGAATCGCCTAATGTGATAAACGCGGCATTTTTGCCCTGTTCAAGCGATTCGATAATTGCTGCCGCATTGGATTTCCAAGCGGTCTGCGCTTCTTCCCGGTCTTTGGTCATGGGAAACGGCAGCATGATTACCGGCGTTTCTTCCCGAATATGATGTCTTGCAATGCTGACCGCAAGGCTGTAATCATTTTTGGTAGAAGACGCCGCAAAAATCACGTCCACCTGATGCAGAATCCGTGCGGATTTGACCGTAATCAGTTCGGGATCACCGGGACCTACGCCTATGCCGTAAAGCGTGCCTGTTTTCTGAGAAGTTGTATTGTTCATGTAAATCAATCATTATAAAGGTTGACTGTCCGCCAATATCAGAAGAGCATTTACCACGCTCGCCGCAATGGTTGACCCTCCTTTACGACCCGTGTTTGAAATATACGGATAATCTGTCTCAATTAACGCGGCTTTGGATTCTGCCGCATTCACAAATCCCACCGGAAAGCCGATGATCAGGGCTGGCTGGGCTTTTCCGGTTCTGACCAATTCAATCAGCCTAAGCAGGGCGGTCGGCGCATTTCCGATGACGCAGATTCCGCCTTCCACCAGAGAAGCCGCCGCATCTACTGCCGCATGGGCGCGGGTTGTGCCGGATTTGGCAGCTTCTTCTTTGATTGCCGGATTTCCGATCAGACAATGCAGGCTTATTCCGAAATTTTTGGCTTCTGTTTTGCGGATGCCGGACAGAGCCATCTGCGTATCTGTAACAATGGCTTTGCCTGAACGAATGGCGGTAATGCCCGCACGGATTGCCTTGGGATGAAAGCGGACAGTGTTCATATATTCAAAATCCGCGGACGTATGAATCATGCGCCGCACAACTGCCCATTGTTCTGCGGAAAAATTATGTTCCCCGGCTTCGCGGTCTATGATCTGAAAACTTAAAATTTCAATTTCTTCGGGTCTCATCGCCTGCCCTTTCGTTCCTGTTTGTATTCCCGACATGCAGATACCATGTTTGCCGCCGCATCAGGACAACTGCCGAAATGAAGATGAATATAGCTTCCCAGCGTACGGCGTCTGCGGAATCCTTCTGAAACCTTATCTTCTCCGGCTCTGTCAGATACTTTGTAAATCGCTTCAATCGCTTCGTCTGTTTCACGCCGGACAATATCGGAATAGTGAAATTCATGCCCCCGGATAACCTGCCCGGTTCTGCCCAAAATCGTATCATTCAGAAGCGTGATTTCCCGATACCCCATAGATTTCAACTTGTCGAACATTGCCGATCCGTAGGGAAAGCAGCCAGCCATCTGGTGTTTTCTTCCGTTTTTATCTTTCAACTCCTGACACAGATACATAAATCCGCCGCATTCGGCATAAATCGGCATTCCGTCAAGACTTTTATCCCGAATCTGTTTCAACAGGTTGTGATTGCCTGACAATCGCTTGGCAAACAATTCAGGATAGCCTCCGCCCAGATACAGCCCGTCAATATCTTCAGGCAAAGCAGAATCCCGCATCGGTGAAAAAAACAGCAATTCCGCCCCGTAAAATTCCAGCAAATCCAGATTATCCTGATAATAAAAGCAGAATGCCTCGTCCATTGCCACACCGATCCGGCATTGGCGAATCGTGCGTCCGCCGGTGGTATCCCCGGCAATCTGAATATCAGGCATCAGAGACAACAGCCTGTCCATATCAACATTCTTTTCAATCACTTCGCCCAGATGTTCCACCGTGTCATCTGACAGGCAATGTTCATGCGATGTTACCAGCCCCAAATGCCGCTCCGGGATACAGACCGCTTCTTCATAAGAGATGCCTCCCAAACATGGCATATTCACATGATCTGACAAGGCTTCTTTCAGATATTTCAAATGCCTGTTACTGCCGACATGATTGAAAATGACCCCGGCAAACACCACATTCGGATCAAATCGCTCAAATCCCTGCACAATGGCTGCCGCGCTCCGCGCCATGCTTTTGGCATCCACAATCAGGACTACCGGCAATCCCAGCCATTTGGCAATCTGAGCGGTCGAGCCTGCTTCGCTTTTGCCATCATACCCATCAAACAAGCCCATCACGCCCTCAATCACGGCTATATTGGCAAATTGGGCGTTTTTGCCGAAACAGTGCAGATTGTATTCCTGAGACAACATCCAGCCATCCAGATTCCGGCTGATGGTTCCGGTAATCCGGCTGTGATGTCCCGGATCAATAAAGTCCGGTCCCACTTTGAATGGCGCAACCGAATGCCCCCGGCGAATCAGAGATGCCATCATCCCCATTGTCAGCGTTGTTTTGCCGCTCCCGCTTTTGGTGCTGGCTATGACTAATCCTTTGATGACACCCTCCCGAAGTTTGATGTATGCAGTTAAGAAAGCTTCTTATATATCCCATATTCGGGCAGTGTCAAGGATTAGGTTTTATCTTTCAGCATTAAACAACGAACTTGTTTTTATCTTCAATCCTGCTAAAATTTCAGATTCGATGTCTTCATCTGCTGTAAATTCACCTGATAACGCATATTCCTGTTTCTCATTCAATATGAAAACCCGTACGGATCGCGTTTTAGGGCTTGCAATCCAATATTCCGGTATCCGGGCTTTTTCATAAGCATAAAATTTGACAAAGTTATCTGTACGCATGCTGCTCGGAGATAAAACTTCTATGACCATATCGGGTGCGCCTTCAAAATATTTCGCGCCTCTACCGGTCCATCGCTCTTTTCTGATAAACAATACATCCGGCTGAACCGGACGGGTTTTTTCAGACAGGTGTACTTCAAACGGCGCAGTCAGAACATAGCCGAGATGATTCTGATTTACAAACGCTTTGATCTGAAAGGCAATTTCCATGACGGCAAACTGATGGTCAATATCAGGCGCATTACCCATATAAAGCACTCCCTCAATAATTTCATATCGCTTTCCGTCATCAGGAAAATCAAGATAGTCCTGATATGTCCATTTTCCCTGATATTGCCATTCATCATCATATAATTTTAATGCCGCATCGCCCATATCTGTTCCTTGTGAAATTGCGATTATCATAATCCTGCCTTCTGCAATCTGATAAATCATAATTTTTCAGATGACAGAGGGAGTTTTCGTACACGGATCCGATTTTCTTGGACTGTTACGGCTGCTCCCCGCTCCAATTCCTGACAACATAGAGCAAGAACATTTTTTAACAAATCGGCAGCTGCCTTTGCCCGCAACCCTTCAATACGAATCCGGATTACTGACGGTTCCGATGCTTCCGATAACGCCAGCAACGTATGAAAATCAGCGTCAAGCGTTACTACGATATAACCTTTTTCTCTGCCAAACTGCAAAATCAGATGATCATCCGCATCAGCATAACCGATTTCTCCGACATGAATCGTATCAATTCCCGATTTACGCAATAATTCTGCCGCTGTACGCGGGAGTCCCTGATCAAGCAGCAACTTTATAGGGTTCATACGGCACTGAAAATTCTACAATACGATCATCAAGATAGGTAGCGGCATATCGCAAAGCCTGACGGATATCCTCATCTTCCAACTCAGGATAATCCGGACGTATTTCTTCACGATCAGAATATGCGGCAAGTATTTCGATAACTCGTCGGACTGTAAGTCGCATATTGCGGATACAGGGTTGACCGTTCATCCTAGCCGGATTGATTGTAATGCGATCAAATTCAGTCATAGTCATTCCTATAGTTGCATCTCTGATATAAAAAATCCCCGAACCGAAAAACATCGATCCGGGGATATCCCTGTTTTATCCTCACATCATTATGGCTGCTCTTGTCCACGGAGCAAACGCCGATATATCATTCAGATAGGTCTTCTGACTCTCGGATCATTCAATCTGCCGCGCCTTCCCAATAAGTACAATGCAAAGTGCAAAATGTAAAGTGCAAAATTGGCACGAGTTTTCGGCAACAGTTTTTCACTTTTCACTTTGAATTTTTAACTTTGCACTCACTTCATCAGTGGCATTATGCAGCAGATGTCCCCGATTACAGCGGCGGGTCCGCTCCCGATTTTCACGGGATTCCCATATTAAGTTCCGATACGGAACACCTGAATTTTAGAAACGATACATAATGATCGGAAACAAGTCAACACTTTTTTGAAATTATGCTTGACATACATAAGCCATGAATGTTAGAAATATGTCATATAAAAGAGGCATGAAGCCTTTACAAGCTGAACCGGGCAGTGATTCAATCTGATTTTACAAAAACTTAAACCACGAAGGTAAACGTATCGGAAGATACCGGAATCTTGTGGTTTTTTTGTTTTTATTTGAAGAAGAAACTAAAGGAGGTGTTGACATGATCAACAGAATATTGAAGGCAATGTTTATGGTGCTGGTTATCACGCAAGCCGCTTTTGCAGCGCATCCGCTGATTACCGATGATTCAGGAACCAACGGAAAGGGAAATTTCCAGTTTGAACTGAACAGCGAATTCGGTTTTGATAAAGAATCTTCTGACAGTATTACCGCAAAAGAAAGAGACGCGGAAGTAAAGACCTCGATTTCTTATGGAATCGCAGAGAGCGCGGATATTATCTTGGGGCTTCCATATCAGTGGAACAGGGCAGAAGAAGACGGAACGCTCATTTCCGAAGAAAACGGCATATCCGATATGTCGGTGGAACTGAAATGGCGGTTTTACGAGCAGGATGGTTTAAGTTTCGCGCTTAAACCCGGACTTACTCTTCCCACCGGCAGCGAAGATAAAGGACTTGGAACCGGCAGAGTATGTTACAGCATTTTCTTTATAACTAGTAAAAAGTTTGATTCATCAGCCTTTCACATAAATGCAGGCTATCTCCGTAATGAATACACGCTTGAAACAGACAAGGACGCTCAGAGAAAAGACCTCTGGCATTTTTCTGTTGCAGGAACTTATGAAATTGTTGAAAACTTGCAACTGATTGCCAATATCGGCATTGAAAAAAATTCCGACATCAATTCAAAAATTGATCCTGCGTTTGCTCTTGCCGGTCTTATCTGGGCTGTTACAAAAAACTTTGACGTTGATATGGGCTTCAAAATGGGGCTGACTGAGCCTGAGACGGATTATGCAATACTTACCGGACTTACGTTGAGGTTTTAAAGTCTGTCCTGAACGATGCAAAAAAAATTCAAAGCCATTAATGGCTTTCAAAAAGTTGCGGAAACCAATTATCCGATAAGATATTTTCAATCGTCCAAGGACATTTTTCAGGGAATTTTTCATAAGAAATTCCGGTTTCTTTTTCTGCCGCATCACGCGCATCATCCCAGGCATCCGCCAGCCACTCGGAATCTTTGAGACATTTTTTCAGACTCGGCGTCTGATTAAGGCGGCGCTTAACCCGTTCTCTTTGTGTTTTTATCGTGGCTTTCCAGCTTGCGCCCTGACGTGCCGGCTGATATTGCCACTTGAGAAGATGACAGAGAAGCACAGCCATACGGCTTGCCAGTTCACGCTGTTCGCTTTTACCCACGTCTTCTATTTCCTCAGCAATATGTTCAATATCCAGCAGTTCAAATTTTTTATTACGAACCAACCATGCCTGTTGATCAGCCCATGCGACAATATCTGCTTCGTAATTTACCGTTATCATAATCACTCCCGCTATTCATTTCACAGCAACCCTATAAATTTATGATTGGCTTTGGGAAACGGATAATTCTCAATTTCTTCTATCTTTATCCACCGATAATCTGTTGCAGCATTCAACGTTACCTTACCTGAAACATAGCCGCAGCGAAAAACATCCATGACAATTTTAAAATGCGTATAGGCATGTTTCACGCGGGTCAGGTATGACCTGATTTCTATCTTAATGCCGGTTTCTTCGCGGATTTCACGCAGACAAGCCTGCTCCGCGCTTTCTCCGTCTTTCACTTTGCCGCCGGGAAATTCCCACAATCCGCCCAGCAGACCATCAGGCTTTCGCCGGGTAATCAACACCTTATCATTGTGATACACCACTCCGGCAGCAATGTGATATTCAGGCGTCCGAGCTTTTTTCAATCGTTTCGGATACTCAGCAACTGTTCCGTTCTGATGACACAGGCAAAAATTTTCTATCGGACAACGCTCACAAGCCGGATGTTTGGGTGTGCAGAGGATCGCGCCCAGTTCCATCATTGCCTGATTGAAGCGTCCTGGGCTTGTTCTATCCAAAAGCGTATCAGCAATCTTGGCATAGTGTTTATAAGCCCCGGAATCATTGATTGAAACATCGGATTGAAACAGCCGCGCCAGTACCCGCTTCACATTGCCGTCCACCACCGCATATTCCTTATCAAAGGCAATGCTTAACACCGCAGAGGCAATATAATCGCCCACGCCCGGCAGTTTCCGAAAGCGTTCCCAATCTGACGGAATTTCGCCCCGATAGGATGCCATCACCATTCGGGAAGCTTTGTGAAAATTACGAATCCGGGCATAATAGCCCAGTCCTTCCCAAAGCTTCAAAACATCCTGTTCATCCGCCTGCGCCAAAGTTTCAAGTGTCGGAAAACGATTCAGAAACCGCTCATAATACGGAATGACCGTTTTTACCCGAGTCTGCTGAAGCATAACTTCCGACACCCAGACATGATACGGAGTTGCTGCCCCCCGCCAGGGAAGTCGGCGATGATGCGTATCAAACCACACAAGAAGCTTGTTCCTGATGTCCATGTCAGAACAGCGGATTGATCACCTGCCCGGTGATGACTTTGGGATAAAAATAGGTGGATTTTCTGGGCATAATCAGCCCCGCCTCAGCCACCTGCCGCACCTGTTCGATTTTTGTGGGATTTAAAATAAAACTGATGTCGCCCCTCCCGCTTTTTGCCGCATCAATCGCATCTTCGGCACTGCTTGAGTAAGTAATCAGATGTTCATCATCTAATTGCGCCTGATTCAATCCCAATATCTTCATCAATATCAGATGCGTTAACACGCTGACATCCAGCCCTCTCAGCGATTCCGGCAGTTCATCTGAAAACAGCTTATCCATCACGCCGGGCTTGGGGGTGAGCAGATAGCATTCAGACTGATGCTTTATTGCCGCGCCGATAGTGTTTACAGGGCTTGTCTGCAACGCGCTTAAAAATTGTGCCTGATCGCCGAACGCGCTGATCTTAAAGAAGTCTTCGGCTTTATTCAGAAATTCGGCAATATCTGCCTGCTTTACCATCCGATGCGCGGGCAGAATCACCATGCCCGGATCATTCATGCCAGCCAGATACATCAGCACAAAATTTGCCGGATGATTCGGCGAAAAATCAGGGGTTTGGGATGCGAGATCCTTCCGATAGTTCAAGGCGGTTTCATAGCGGTGATGTCCGTCAGCAATATAAATTTTTTTATCTGACATTGCATGAGACACTGCATCATGAATTTTCGGATCCGTGATGCGCCATAAAAGCTGCCGATGTCCCGGAGAATCTTTAAAATCCATATCCGGCTGCCTGCCCGCAATCGCAGTTTTCAATATTTCAGAAATGCCGTTGCCTGAATAAAGTGAAAATATCGGGCTGAAATTGGCATGACAGGCTTTCATCAGTTCAAGCTGCTCAACCTTGATTTTGGAAAATGTGTGTTCATGCGGCAGGACAATGCCTTTATCAAATGTCTCAAGGCGCACCAGCGCTATCAGCCCGAAACGCTGCATGAGTTGTCCGTTTATCGGAAATTCGATGCGGGTGTGATACAATGCCGGTGATGCGTCCTGAATCAGAATTTTCTGTTCACGCCATTCTTTGAAATAACGGGCTGCGCGGGTATGAGAATTGTCATCAGCAGTGTCCTGAGCAGTTTTTTTGCCTAAGATCAGACGGATAATGTTCTGCGGATGACAGTCATAAAACGCTTCCTGCTCCTTAGGAGAAATCACGTCGTATGGCGGAGTGGTTACAGTTGAAAGATCATGAATTTTTTCAAGATTATACGAAATTCCCCGAAACGGGATAACGGTTGCCATAATTTAAGCTCCTTATTTTTGAATAGGGGAATTGATACTAGAAAGCCTCTGATTATTCAAGTGAAATTATGAACAAAGGACTTTTGTGTAACGCAAAAGGGGTGTTTTTGAGTCGGAACCGTTTCTCTCGTTGTCCGTTATGTTTATTTTCATTCTGAATCACTGATTCTGCGGGTTATGCTTGCCTGAATTTCGGATAAGTGATAAAAGACAATGTTCACAGGGAGAGTATCAGGGATAGATGAAACAATTTCAGGGAGATAGCAAATGACAGAATCGCTGACGTATTCTGATGCGGGAGTGGATATTGACAAAGCCAATACGTTTGTCAGCACGATCAAGGATCTTGCCAAAAAAACATATCGAAGCGGCGTGATGGGTGAAATCGGCGGATTCGGGGGGCTGTTTTCCCTCAATCTGAATAATATCGAAAAACCGGTTCTGGTCAGTTCTACGGATGGTGTAGGAACAAAGCTCAAAATCGCGTTTATGATGAATAAGCACGACACGGTCGGGATCGATCTGGTGGCAATGTCGGTCAACGATATTGTGGTACAAGGCGCAAAGCCATTGTTTTTTTTGGATTATCTTGCAACCGGTAAGCTTGATACCAAAATAGCCACAGATATTATCAAAGGCATTGCCGAAGGCTGTAATGAAGCCAACTGCGCTCTCATTGGCGGTGAAACAGCAGAAATGCCCGGATTTTATGCGGAAAATGAGTATGATTTGGCGGGCTTTGCCGTAGGAATGGTGGACAATAAAAAAATCATTGACGGCTCGGATATCCGCATGGGGCATGTGCTGATTGAGATTCCGTCTTCGGGGCTTCACAGCAACGGCTATTCACTGGCGCGGAAGGTCTGCTTTGATATTCTGAATCTGAAGATAGACAGCTATGTGCCGGAATTGGAAAAGACCATCGGACAGGAACTGCTGACGCCGACCCGGATTTATGCGGAAACCATTCAGCGGCTGATGCGGGATTTGCCGATTCACGGACTGGCGCACATTACCGGCGGCGGACTGACCGATAACATTGTCCGGGTCATGCCCGAATCCTGCGGCATTGAAATCCGGGTGGGCAGTTGGGATGTGCCGCCCATTTTTTCATTTTTGCAGCAAGCCGGTAAAATTTCGTTTGCAGATATGATGCGGACGTTTAACAACGGCATCGGCATGGTGCTGATTGTTCCTGAAAAAGACGCAAACGATGTGCTGGGGCGTCTGAGAGCCATGAATGAAAAAGCCTTTGTTATCGGGCAGGTGGTGGAACGAAAGGGCGCGTCTTCACGCGTTCAATATATATGACAGCTATTTGGCAAAAAATTGCCCGATTTTTTTCCGATCTGATTGCCCGGATTGCAAAAGCCAACAAGGGAAAGAGCTTATGCCGCGAATGAGTTCCCCGCAAAAACTCCGGGCGGAGCTGATAAAACCATGATCTATGCAGCGATAATATCGTTTACGCTGTGCTTTCTCTTAACGCCGCTGATCAAAAAAGTGGCGGCAAAACGGGGATGGATGGCATATCCGGTCAAAGATCGGTGGCATAAACAGCCGACTGCGCTGATGGGCGGGATTGCCATTTATGCGGCAATGAGCATTCCGCTGTTGATGAACGCGGATTTTGCCACTATACTGCCTCACCTATCTGAATTTGCGGAAGAATTGGCTTTGCCTTCTGCAACGGCGGTATTGTGGATTGGCGCAACATTGCTGTTTGCGTTGGGCGTGGTGGATGATTTTTACCGCATCAGACCCCAAACCAAATTGGTGGGGCAGATTCTGGTGGCATCGTTGGTCGCATTTTTGGGATTCCGGCTTCAATGGTTCGGCTCTCTGACGCTGGATACGCTGGTAACCATTTTCTGGATTGTGGGAATTACCAACGCATTCAATCTGATTGACAACATGGACGGGTTGTGTGCGGGCGTGGGCTGTGTTGCTGCCGCGTATCTTTCCTTTTTATTTGCCGGAAATCAACCTGAAGCTGCCATTGCCGCATTATCGCTTGCCGGGGCATTGGCTGGTTTTCTGATCTATAATTTCAACCCGGCTTCGATTTTTATGGGAGATTGCGGCAGCTTAGTCATCGGATTTTCTTTGTCTATGCTCGGCATTTATTATGCTCAGAATCAGGCAATCAGCCGTTTGGCAGCATACAGCGTACCGATTATGGTGATGATGGTTCCGATTCTGGATACTACGCTGGTAACATTTATCCGTATTTTAAGCGGGCGGAAAGCGTCTGTCGGCGGCAGGGATCATACGTCTCACCGCTTAGTGCTGGTGGGATTGAGCGAAAAAGGCGCGGTGTGTTTTCTTTACGGCGTCGGCGCGATTTCCGGGATCGCGGCAGTATTTGTCAGTCAGAACGACACGCTCACCTCGCCGGCAGTGATTATTCCGGTGATGCTCTCCATCCTGCTGATGGGCATTTATCTGGCGCAACTGCGGATTTATCCTGAAAAAGAATTTTCGGTGCTGCGTGAAAGAGCTTATACGCCGATTCTGATGGAACTGACCTATAAACGTCAGATTCTTCTGGTCGCCCTTGATTTCTGGCTGATTGCGTTTTCATATTATCTTTCATATCGTCTGCGATTCAGCGGAGAAGATTTTGTTTATTTTTTCAAGGTGTTTCTGCGTTCGCTTCCGGCGGTTATTGCCTTTAAATTCATAGCCTTGTTTGCTGCAGGCATTTATCGGGGATTCTGGCGGTTTATGAGTACGGATGATGTGTTCACTTACATCAAAGCCTCTTTTTTTGCAACGCTTCTGTCAATTGCAGCCGTAACCTTTATTTATCGCTTTGAAGATTTTTCAAAAGGAATATTTCTGATTGACTGGCTGCTGACCACCGGTCTTCTGCTCGGCACACGCGGCTCTTTCAGGATGTCGCTGGATAGTTTCAGGCGCAGAACCCTTGAGGGTGAAACAGTTCTGATTTACGGCGCAGGCAGGGGCGGAGAAATTCTGCTCAGAGAACTTATCAATAATAAAAACAGACATATCAAGCCCATCGGGTTGATTGATGATGAACCGCTCAAGATCGGCAAGAAAATTCAGGGCTATCCGATTCTGGGCGGGTTTAATGATATTGAGGAACTGCTGGAAAAACACCGATTCACCGGCATCCTGATTTCATTTAACAGCAATGATCCGAATAATATCAACGGCGCAAAAGCATTTTGCAAAAAACATCATCTGTTTTTAAAACGCTTTTCTATCCGCCTTGAAGATGTGGATACGGAATCAGGAGAAAAATGATGAACCGACGGGAGAGCGATTTCTGTTTTAATGATAACAGGAATCGCTCATCGTAAATCAGTGTTAAGTGTTAAGTGTTAAGAAATTTACTCCCGCTTATTTCCCTTTAAAATTCCGCTTGCAAGCGAAATGCTCCGCTTTCCGAAAGTCTCCAATTTTTCCGCAAGCTGACTAAGCCCTGTCGAATTTCTCAAGCCCAATGCCCGGATAAGAATCGGCAGGTTGACGCCGGATAACACTTCGACCCGACCTTCTTCCAGAAAAGAGTAGCTCAGATTTGACGGCGTACCGCCGAACATATCTGTCAGAATCAGAACACCTTCTTTCTGGCGCACCTGATTGATTCCCTGAGCCACTTTTTCCCGCAGCTTATCCACATTTTCATGAATATTCACAGATACCGCCACTGTGGCTTCAAGCTTGCTGCCTTCAATAAATTCAGCCGCTTCAATGATTGCCTCACCCAAATGGCAGTGTGTTACAATTACAATTCCTATCATAATATTTCCTGTAAGATTACCCCTGTTCAATATCCCGGTGGCTGATTTCCACCCGTTTGTTTTGCCCCTGTAAATGCTCCGCAATTGCCTCTGCAACAGCCACAGACCGATGCATTCCGCCGGTACAGCCGATAGCCAATGTCAGATACGCTTTACCTTCTTTTTCATACAACGGAATCAGATAATCAATAAGTTCCAAATATTTCTTCAAAAATGTGCAGCTTTCATCCCGGCTGAATATATACTCCTTAATTTCTCTGCTCTTGCCGTTCTGCGATTTGAGTTCAGGCACAAAATACGGATTCGGAAGAAAACGGACATCCACCATCAGATCCGCATCCTGCGGAATGCCGTATTTGAATCCGAAAGATAGAATGTGAATCCTCATGGGCGCGGCATTTCCGCCTTTTTCGGCAATATCTCTGATCAGAGCTTTAAGTTTATGTACGTTGTAATGAGATGTATCAATAATTCTGTCCGCGATTTCTCTGAGCGATTTAAGCTCGTTTCGCTCGGCGCGGATGGAGTCTGTCAGGCTTTTTCTGTCCTGAGCCAAGGGATGCTGGCGCCGGGTCTGGCTGTATCGCTGCAAAAGAATACGGTCATCCGCATCAAGAAAAAGAACCTCAAAATGACAGTTTTTCTGTCTGAGCGATTCAAACACTGACGGATAGGCAGACATGAAGTGTTTTTCCCGCAAATCCATGACAAAAGCAAGTCCCCGTATTTCGGAAACGCTCTCTAACGGCAGTTCCAAAAATTTGGGCAGCAGGGCTATCGGCATATTATCCACGCAATAATATCCCGCATCTTCAAACGCCGCAATAGCCGTGCTTTTTCCCGAACCTGAAAGTCCGGTAATGATGACAATTTTCATTTTCTTCGCTGTTTCAGTCTGACGCATAATCATGCTTTCATATCAGAAAATCATAAAAAAATCGTAACTATTCAGCCGTAGAAATAAAACATCCGAACCTGTTTTCAGACAGCGTCTGATCGGAGAGATACGATTCTTTTTCCAATCCGAGTGCTTTCCGAAGCAACGCCGGTAAAGTGATGCTTCCATATTCATCTATGGCAACAAGCATTGTTTCCTCCTTCCTGCAAAGACATAAATTCAATAATCCCCATCGTCCTCACGCTCACCGCGCAGACGCGCATCAGCAGATCAATAACATGCTCTTTATAATCCGAAAAGCGGTAATTATCAAACAGTTCTTTCACTGTCGGGTCTTTGATATTCTTTTCTTTGTACTGCTCCAGAATCCATTGAAGCGCGGAGTATGTGCCGAGTCTGTATTCCCAGGCGATTTCCGGAACGCCGTAAAGCGTTGTCGCCGTGTCAATGACAATTGCCCCGGTGTCTTTATCCGCTTTCAGCTTGGGCTGCGGCGTTCTGAGATTCGGAATATCCTTTCTTTCAAGCGGATACGGCTCGACTGTTTCAAAACTGATATGCAGATTCATCAGT
>DYRC01000318.1 GCA_020718925.1 Desulfonema limicola | reverse complement strand
ATCACAGGGGATTGCCCCTACAAAATATCAAAAAAATTGCGGACAGGTACTTAGAAATCGGAGATATTTTGGGAGTTTCGGAACATACGGCAATGTTTCATCGCAGAAATATCCGGAAAAAATTCGGTTTGCAGCATCAGGGCGTAAATCTGAGAACCTATCTTTTATCTTTGTCAATGCCGTAACTGCTTCAGAAATTGTTTAACGTCTGACCGACACATCATTCGTGTATAGGCTTGACATTTGTGAAAATCTGAGCTAATTATCTGTCAATTCTTTTGGGGAAGAATCAAAATTTAAAACAAAGGAGAGTACAGTGATGAAAAAAGTAAGGGTTATTATCGCATGTATTATGGTTTTCGGGCTTCTGCTGACGTTCCAGAATGTCGGCGCAGCTCCTCCTGAAACCAAAGACAAGGCAGCGGATGTTAAAAAGGCAGCAACTGACGCTAAAAAGCCTGCGGAAGTCAAAGACAAGAAGGCTGATCCGGCAAAAACCGATCCGGCTGCTAAGCTTGTGTATCATGGAAACAAAAACAGCAAAGTTTACCATGCACCGGGCTGCAAAGATTATGATTGTAAAAATTGCACAGAAAAGTTTGCATCTAAAGAAGACGCTGTCAAAGCGGGGTATAAGGCTCATAATTGTGTGAAATAACACGATAAGCTAATAATGTCCTCTTAATCTTCCGGGTTAAGGGGACATCTTTTATGAAAAGATGATCATCATCAAAGGATAAGAACGAATGAGGACGGCAAAATTCGTAAAAACGCCGGTTGTGTTTCTGATAGTGCTGTGTCTGGCGTTGCCTGCTTTATCGGCTAATATTAAAAAAAAATGCAGCTTTCAAGGAAAACGGATAGGCGTCGGCGGCAGTGTGAGCGAATTTACAATGTCTGCCGACTATATTGTCCGAGAAGGTCCTGATTCATTTATAGGCAAAGTTATGTTTCCCGATCCGCTCCCCGATGATCCGAACTTCAAAAAAATTGCATGTATAGAAGGAACTGCCGTTAAAGGAACGTGGACAATTTATCTGATATATGATCTTACAGGCATAAAAGAAGAATGGAAAGGGAGCGGAACATTTGATAAAAAGACAGGAAAAATCACGATCAGAGGAACCGGAATTGAAACAGACAGCCAATCGGTCTGCACATTTGAGATGATCGGCGAAAGCAAATAACACGTCCTATTTTCCACCCATGCCATCCATAAACGCTTTCACGCAATGCCCTAATACATAATGATTATATCCGCCTTCCAGCACCGCAAAGCTTCCGCCCTTGTTGCGGATTGCCGCCGCCCGAACCATCTGCCCGATATCGTAATAATCTTCGGTTTTCAGGACGCCGCCCCAGTCTTCGACATGATTATCAAAACCTGCGGAAACGCCGATAATATCTGCTTCGCAAAGTTCCATTTCCCGTTTCACTTCCGCCATGAGTCTTTCGCGGTAATGCTGATCCGCATTGCATATCGTTATATAATCTTCAGATTCCAGAATATTCACCGTACCGTCCCCATAATGCAGATCAAAGTCCAGAATATACGCGGTTCGGATTTTATTTTCCCGTTTTAAAGTGGTGATCGCAATCGCAATATTGTTGAAATAGCAGAATCCCCAAGCGGAATCGGAAGACGCATGATGTCCCGGAGGGCGGACTACGGCAAAACACGGCTCGACAAGCCCGATTCTGGCAGCCTGAATTGTCGCACCTGCTGCCAAAGCTGAAATGTCGTAGAGGGATTTGCGCCGAACCCATTCGATATGCGATGGGGTATGAACCGCGAGGATTTCTTCTTCAGACGCGGGGTCTGCCTCGATAAATTCCGAATACGGTTCGATAACATTGATAATCGCCTCAATCCGTCCGGCTTCTGCTGCGGGATCAGAGGTATAGATCTGATAAAACTCGTTGCGGAAGACAACTTTCATCGTTTTTCCCCTTGGGTTGAATTTTGTTTGACATAAGATATTAAATAATATTAAAGATTGTCAACATGAAAAAAGGAGCATCGTTAAAAAAATGAACCTCAAACCATATCTTCTGCCGACACAGATTCTTGACAGCGATCATCCGGATATTATCAGCTATGCCAAAGAAGCTGTCGGCGATGTCAAAGCCCCGATAGACATGGCGGTTAAGTTATATTACGCGGTCCGGGATCCGATTTGGTATGATCCGTACAGCCCGTTTTATCTGCCGATACATTATCAGGCAAGTGAAGTCTTGAAAAAACGCAAGGGCTTCTGTATCAACAAAGCCGGGCTGTTATGCGCTCTGGCAAGAGCCTGCAATATTCCATCAAGAATCGGATTTTCAACCGTGAGAAATCATCTGTCCACGCGGCAGCTGATTGAGTATATCGGCTCGGATCTGTTTGTCTATCACGGATATACGGAATTTTATCTTGAAAATAAATGGGTTAAGGCAACACCGGCGTTCAATGCCGAACTCTGCATCAGGCACAAAGTTTTGCCTTTGGAGTTTGACGGACGTGAAGATTCCGTGTTTCAGCCGTATAATTCGGAAAACAGGAAATATATGGAATATGTCGAACATCACGGCGAGTATGGCGATATTCCGGTGAATGAGATTGTAGCCGCATGGAAAAAAGTTTACGGAGAAGAGCGCGTCAATCGCTGGATTGAGACTTATGAAAAAGCAGGCGCGTCAACTCGTAATTTTTACAAAGAAGAAGTGTTGTAAGAGGCTGTCTCATGGAAATTATTCTTGCATTTTTTTTGGCATGGTTAATTGCAAACTGGGCATTCGGCGGCAAGAAAGGCGGAGCGCCCAAACCCGGCGGACCTCCTCCGGCACCCGGGGGACCGCCTAAGCCTCCGGGACCACCACCCGGTGGACCACCTCCGGGCGGACCTCCGAAATAACCGCTCCCCTCTTTCCGAAATGGCATCCCGGCAATAAATTGCCGTTCTATTATAGGGGATGTTGTCCTTACAGGACAAAAAAAGTCCCGTAGGGACGACACATAATAGCCCGGAAATTTATTTCCGGGAAAGCGTGGTTATTTTTCAGGTTTGATATAAGCTCTCCCCCGCCCTCTCTGAAACCGCATAAACACGGGATCGAAGCATGTAAAATTCAAGTGCGTAAAGCTGGTGCTGGACATCGGATCAGCGTTCGTCCGGCGGGGGGCGTCTATTTCAGCAATGGTGTCGTTTATCGGCAACTACTACGTCCGTGCAGTTCGTTCCACTCAATGAATCGCGGATTTGGCAGTCCGCTTCAGCTTTGATATTACAAATCAAGCGGCTTTATCGCGCCATCTTTTATGATGGTCAGAAATACGCTGTTCATTCCCTGATGATCCGATGTGTCGAATTGCGCCACAATACCGCCCAGATCAAATGTTTTTACGGTTTCGATCTCCTTGATAAAATTTTCACGCGAAATATCTTTCAACCCGCTTAAAATCATACAGAAAAGTTTGGCTATCATGTATCCTTCCATAGATACAAAGCCCGGCGCAGAATCCGGCGCATAGTTCTTCAATGCGTCATGGTATTCTTTTACCAAAGCAATGCTGTCATCCCATGGAAAACTGACCACCTGAGAAATAATGCAGCCTTCTCCGGCATCTCCCACCTCTTTGAGCAGCGCGTCCGTGCCGACAAAGGAAATATTGCAGAATATCGTATCTTTCATGCCGATTTTTCTGGCGGTTTTGATAAATTCCGCGCAGGGCTGATATGTTCCGGTCATAACTATCGCATCAGGATTTGCCTTGCGAATAGCCAACAGTGAGCTTTTGACCGCCAGCGTATTGCGTTCATAACTACCGGCTGCCGCCAATTGCAGCGACCGCTTTTCAAGCGCGAGTCTGATTCCGTTCAGCCCCGTCAGTCCGTAAGCGTCATTCTGATAAAAACAGGCGATTTTTTTCAGTCCTTTTTTGTCCACCAGATATTCAGCCAGTTTTTCCATTTCCTGATAATAGCTTGCCCGGACATTGATGACATATTTTTTGAACGGATTTCGGAGAAACTCAGCCCCGGTAAATGGTCCGAAAAAGGGAACTTTTGCCTTTTCCACCAACGGAAGAACAGCTTCGGATGTCGGCGTTCCCACTTCGCCGATCAGAAGAAATACCTTGTCCTGATCCAGCAGTTCACGGGTATTTCGGATAGCCTGAATCGGCTCATAGCCATCGTCTTTGCTGATCAGCCTGATTTTTTTGCCATTGATGCCGCCTTCTGCATTTATTTTTGCAAAATAGGCATCCATTCCGGCTTTTACGCCCCTGCCCAATGCCTGAGCAGGTCCGCTTAACGCGCAGGACTGTCCTATCAGGATTTCATCGGATTTTACGCCGTCCTGACAAAAAGCCGCGCTGACCAGCCCCATCATGAAAATCCAACATAAACAAAATGCTCTGACCATCACATTACCCTCCTGAAAACAAACTGCCTCTCAGCAAGCTGAAATAATAATGTCAAGTTGCAGGGAATTGCAAGTTTAAAAAGCATATTCTCCGGTCTGCCTGTATTTTTGCCAAAGGTTTCCAAACAGACAGAAAAGAGATTCCCCTGATA
>DYRC01000317.1 GCA_020718925.1 Desulfonema limicola | reverse complement strand
AAAACTCCCCATATATATCTTACCTCTTACCACTTGTCAAGAAAAAATTTCAAACCTTCATTTTTATTTTGTGATACCGCTTTTTCCCGGCTCTTAACAATAGTTCGCCATTCTCAAGGTTATCTGCTGTTACCATATAATCAAAGGACTCAAGCTGCTTTCCATTAAGATATGCCCCTCCCTGTTCAACCAGCCGTCGTCCGTCGCTTCCTGATTTTGCAAGACCGGCTATCTGAAATAATTTGGCAACCGGGATACCGGCTTTCAACTGGCTCTCTTCAATATAAGAGGTCGGAACAGCAGCCTCGTCATTTTGCATTTCCGATTGATGAATTGTACTGGATGGAAGTATCGCCTTTGACACAGCCCTTGCACCGAACATACTGATTGCAGCGCGATAGGCTTTTTCAGCCTCTTCTTTACCATGAACAAGACGCGCGGCTTCATACGCAAGCACTGTCTTTGCGCTATTCAGATCCGCACCTTCCAATTTTCCGACTTCTCTGATTTCTTCCATCGGCAAAAAGGTGAACAATGCCAAAAAACGGGCTACATCCTTATCATCCGTATTAATCCAGAACTGATAATAGTCATACGGGCTTGTTCTGTCTGCATCTAACCACACCGCACCTTTGGCAGTTTTGCCCATTTTTGCGCCGCTGCTGGTGGTAATCAGCGGAAATGTAATTCCGAAAGCTGTTTCACGACGCATCTTACGGATAAGTTCGATGCCTTGAACTATATTTCCCCACTGATCACTTCCGCCCATCTGCAAACGGCATTTGTGCCTATCAAACAATTCAAGAAAATCATACGCTTGCAGAATCATATAATTAAATTCGATGAAACTCAGCCCTTCCTCGCAATCCATCCGCATTTTGCAGCTTTCCGCTTTTATCATGCGATTCACGCTGAAATGCCGTCCGATGTCCCTTAAAAACGGAATATATTCAAGTTTTGTCAGCCAATCCGCATTGTTGAGAAGCAATGCTTTCCCTTGTCCGAAATCCATGAATCGCGCCAATTGATTTTTGATGGCAGCCGCATTTTCATTCACCGTTTCTATGGTCAGCAATTGCCGCATTTCGGTTTTGCCGCTGGGATCTCCCACAAGCCCCGTGCCTCCGCCCACCAGTGCAATCGGACAATGCCCGTTTCTCTGTATATGTGCAAGAGACATAATCGGAACAAGGCTGCCGACATGAAGACTTGATGCGGTCGGATCAAAACCGATATAACAGAAAATCTTCTCCTTCTCAGCATAGTCGGTAAGTTCCTGTTCATGCGTTTTCTGCTCAATAAATCCGCGTTCCTGCAAAATATCAATGACGTTTTTCATCGTTATTTCCTCATCTTATTATTTGTTCGCATATTCAATCGCTCTGGTTTCCCGAATCACCATCACCTTAATCTGCCCCGGAAATGTCAGGACTTCTTCGATTTTCCGAGCGATGTCTTTGCTCATCAGAATGACCTCTTCATCAGAAACAGCTTCACTTTCCACCATCACCCGGATTTCTCTTCCAGCCTGAATCGCATAAGAACTTGAAACCCCTTTAAATTCATTTGCAATTTTTTCCAAATCTTCAAGGCGTTTGATGTAATTTTCCAAAAGTTCTTTGCGTGCGCCGGGTCTTGCGCCTGAAAGACTATCCGCAGCCTGCACCAGCAGTGCGTAAATTGAGCATGGCGGCACATCTTCATGGTGTGCTGCAATCGCGTGAACCACTTTGGGCGATTCATTATATTTTTTGGCAAGCTTGGAACCGATAATCGCATGAGGTCCTTCAACTTCATGATCTATGGCTTTGCCAATATCGTGCAGCAAGCCCATGCGCCGCGCTATTTTTTGGTTAAGTCCCAGTTCGGCAGCCATGATGCCGGTTAAAAAACCGACCTCCACAGAGTGCTGCAACACATTCTGGGCATAACTGGTACGAAATTTCAACTGCCCGATATATTTGATAAGCTCTCCGTGAATCCCATGTACGCCCAAATCAAATGCTGCCTGCTCCCCAGACTCTTTGATACCGGCATCTACTTCATGCCCCACTTTTTTTACAATATCCTCAATGCGGGCAGGATGAATCCGTCCGTCAGAAATCAGGCGCATCAGCGACAGTCGGGCAACTTCCCGCCGAACCGGATTAAACCCTGATAAAATAACCGCTTCCGGCGTATCATCAATAATCAGATCAATACCGGTCGCAGCTTCAAGCGCACGAATATTGCGCCCTTCCCTGCCGATAATCCGTCCCTTCATTTCATCATTCGGAAGCTGCACCACAGAGACCGTTCTTTCTGCAACAAAATCGCCTGCATATCGCTGAATAGCCGTAGCAATAATCTCTTTGGCTTTTTTGTCCGCTTCTTCTTTGGCTTCTGTTTCTATCCGTTTAATCAGCTTGGCGCCTTCATATCGCGCCTCATTTTCCATCGCATGAATCAGCAGTTCTTTTGCCTGCTCCGCGCTTAACCCTGAAATTATCTCCAACTGCTGCCTTTGCTCTTCAATCAGTTCATTACATTGAGCCTCATTTTGTGAAAGCTCCTCCTCTCTTCTGGACAGGAGTTTCTCTTTCTGAGCAAATTCACGCTCCCGTTTTTCAAACTGATCGTTTTTACGATCAATATTCTCTTCTTTCTGAATGAGCCGTTTTTCCTGCTTTTTAATTTCGGCTCGCGTCTCCCGGGTCTCAGCATCAAAATCGCTCTTCATTTTGAAAAGCTTATCTTTAGCCTCAAGCTTGGCTTCTTTGAGCAGCGTTTCAGCTTTATGTTGTGCTTCTTCAAGAATATGCTGAGAATGTTCCTCCGCTGCTTTGATTTTCTGAAAAGCAATTTTCCCTTTTAACCAATATGCAATGGCAAACCCTGCCCCAATACCGATCAGTCCTATAAATATATTCAATTCAGCCATCTTACTTCTCCCTGACATTAAAGCATTAAAAAAATAATTAAATCAGCTATATATCATTTTTTTCTAAAAACAATGGGATGGGAAACGACGAAATACGGAATTTACATAGAGGTGAATCATAAGGCGGAAAACAAAAAAGATAAGAATCGGGCGGGAGTCCCCCGCCATGCCGTGTCGGCAGGTCTTTGAAACCTGTAGTTATTTATAGGGTCTTATAATTTCTTCAGGCTTTTCTGTACAAGCAGAACATGCACACCGAAATCAAGGAAGACCCCTGATTATGATACGTTGGTACAAAGCGCTTCTATCCAATCACGAACACAGCAGGGGGCACCACATCGGAAATACAGACTGATTTCCGGCAAACCTACGAATCAGCATCAAGCAGACGACTGATCTTTGCCGCTTTTTCAGAGATTTTATTTAAAAATCCTGTCTGGCTTTTTTTAAATTCAAAATTCTGACCGGCAATATTCAATACCGCCAACATCAGAATTGTCAAATCTGATATCGTCGCTGACGTTTTCATAAACTCATCTTGAACCTTCGTAACTTCATCAACCACAAATGCTGCGATTTCCTCTGCCTGAGAAATATCGCCATCTGTTTTGAAAGTATATGATTGCCCAAACAATTTTATGGTGATCGTTTGTTCCAATGATCTGTAACGCTCAATTTCTCAAAACTATGCCGGAACCGACAAACATTATGAAATATTTTCCAATCTGGCGAGAAGATCATCAATCTTCAACCGCACCAGAGCTTTTTCTTCCAGAAAATTCTTTTCCGCCTCGGCTTTTATCCCAAGTTCCCGCTCTGACCGTTCAATTTCAGTTAAAAGCCGGGTGTTTTCCGCTTCAAGGGATTTGCACCGTTCGATGACTTTTTCAATTTTGCGCTCAATTTCTTCAAACTGCTGCAACACGACATCATTATCGTTATCCACAACTTCACCTCATCATCCGATATTGTCAGTATAAGCTTTCATACAAGTCAAAGTCAAGATATTTCGGCTATCCTTTTACGCATAATATCTTCTGCTGTTTTCAGATGCTGATGCGTATTCACCCCGATAAATTCATCAATATCTTTGCTGACCATAACACCGATACTTTTTTTCTCTTTATGGGCAATACCGATAATATCCGTCAGATAAAATTCACCCTGCACATTATTCGGTCTGATTTCCTGCAACGCCGCATTCAGAAACCCTTTATTGACGCAATAAATCCCGGTATTAATTAATTTTATTTTTCTCTGATCTTCTGTGGCGTCTTTTTCTTCAATAATGCCGGATACTTCTTTGTTTTTATCAAGAATCACACGCCCATATCCTTTGGGATCGTCCATTTCCACTGCCAATAGCGATACGTCCCGTCTTTCTGAAATATGCTTATCAAAAAAATATTGAATCGTTTCAGCCATGATGAGCGGAACATCTCCGCATAATATAATGATTTGCTGAATATGGTCGGGAATGGTCGGCATGGCACATAATACCGCATGACCTGTTCCGAGCTGCTTTTCCTGAAGTGCAAACCATGCCTGATAATATTCCGATACAACTTTTTTTACGGTTTCAGACTGATGCCCTACCACCACAACGATGTTTTCTCCGGCAACTTTTTCAGCGCTTTTTACAACATAAAGAATCATCGGGCTGCCGAGAACTTCATGCAGTACCTTGG
>DYRC01000316.1 GCA_020718925.1 Desulfonema limicola | reverse complement strand
AGTTGACCTGATTATTACGGTCGAAGACACCGGCGTCGGCATTCCGCTTGAATCGCAGCAGACGATTTTTGAGCCTTTCAGACAGCAGGATGGGCAAAGCAATCGGAAATACGGAGGGACAGGTCTTGGATTGGCGATTACCAAGCGGTTGGTTGAGATGATGAACGGAAAGATTACGCTGACCAGTACTCCGGGCTGCGGCGCGATTTTTGAGATGATATTTCATCAGGTGTCGCCTGCTGAGACGATTCAATGCCCTGAAGAAGAGGATATCTGCGATATTGAGCTTGTTGTTTTCAAAGATGCGACAATTCTCGTAGCAGATGATTTGGAGGCGAATCGCTTTCTGATAAAAGAAAATCTTAAAGATACGAGTATCCGCGTCATTGAAGCCCAAGACGGCTATCAGGCGATTGAGATTGCCGAACAATTTACGCCCGATCTGATTCTGATGGACATCCGGATGCCGGTCATGGGCGGGTGCGAAGCAGCGGAGGTTATCAAGAGGTCTGAAAAACTCCGCCATATTCCGATTGTTGCGCTTACGGCTTCTGTCATGAATGATGAAAAAGAAAAAATTATGAAAAGCGGCTTTGACGGATATATTGCAAAACCGGTTCAAAGACCTGATCTGTTTTGCGAGCTATGCCGGTTTATTCCCTATTCAGAAAATCAGAAGCAATCTTCACCCGAATCCGCACCGAAAAAATTATCATCGGAAGTGATTGAAAAGTTTCCTGAAATCATTCATCAGATTGAAAATAACTTAACGCCTCAATGGCATAAGGCTCATGCAAGCGGAAATTTTGAGGATATTCAAAGTTTTGCCGAGCAGATTAATGCTTTTGGCGATCAGTATTCGATTGACGCGCTTATCCGGATGGGAAAAGAACTGCGGATTCATGTTAACAACTTTGACATTGACAATATTGATGCGGTATTAAATTCTTATCCGAAATGGGTTGAATCTGTCAGAAAGATGGGGGAATGAAATCATGTCTGAATTGATGAATGAAATTGTCGGCGGAGAAGCTTATCAATACTATCCTCTAGGAGAGCATGTTGTCCGGGCTGTAGGAGTCTGCGGGGGACGTCCGACCTTCAAATATACCCGAATTGAAATCACAGGAACGCTGGAACGTTTGGCATCAGGTGAAAATATTGATGATATTGTTAACGGATACAGGGGAAGAGTTTCCCGTGAAGCTGTTAAGGAAGCTGTCAGCTTGATAACTTCTTATTTTATTGAAACTTTTCCGATATTGAAGGCAGCCTGATGATTGTTTTGGATGAACAGTTATTAGGACGCAATATAGAAACGGAGATAGCAAGATGGTATCGCGGCTCTGTCCGATTTATCACGGTTCTGCGTCCTCACACGGTTATCAAAGATGATGGTATTCCCGAATTGCTTCGCAGACAGAATCAGCCGACATTTGTAACCATAAACGAAAAAGATTTCTGGCAAAAGACAGCTATTGACCAACGGTTTTGTGTCGTCTGCTTTACGTTATCTGATGCACATACGGATCGGATTCCGCAAACGTTAAGGAGATTGTTTCGTTATCCGGAGTTTGAAACAAAAGCAAAGCGAATGGGAAAAGTTATTCGGATTACTGATAAAGAAACAGTTTTTTATACTTTTGATGAAAGGGAAGTAAGGTCTATTTCCTTACTCAAACTGTCAAAATAAAACAAGGAGTCATATCATGGAAATCAGAAAATTTTTTGCGGTAATGTGTATGGTGTGCCTGTCCGCAGGCATTGCGCTGGCAGGCAATGAAGCGAAGGTCGCGCTGGTGATGAAAGACCTGACCAATCCGTTTTTTGCCAAAATGGAATCCGGCGCCAAACAGTATGCCCAGAAAAACAAGATTGATCTTGAGGTTTTCGGGGTGGAGCGCGAAACAGACGTGGATCGGCAGATCGGCATTGTGGATAACCTGATTTCACGCAAATACGGCGCGATAGTGATTGCGCCCGCAGATTCAAAAAAGCTTGTGCCGATTTGCAAAAAAGCCATAGATAATGGCATCACGGTTATCAACATTGATAATCCGCTTCACAAAGAAACGCTGACGCAGCTTAAAGCAAAGATTCCGTTTGTCGGATCTGACAACAAGGCTGGCGCGGCCATGGTCGGAAATTATATCCGGCAAAAAATGGGCGGCAAGGGCAAGGTGATTATTGTTGAAGGCATTCGGGGCGTTGAAAATGCGGAACTTCGGAAAAAGGGGTTTGCAGATGCGCTGACCTCCGGATCTCAGATTCAGATTGCGGCAAGCGAATCTGCAAATTGGCACAAAGACGAGGCGTTTTCGCTGATGGTCGGGCTTTTGGAAAAGCACAAGCCGGTTGATGCGATTTTGTGCGCCAATGATGTGATGGCTTTGGGAGCGGTTCAGGCATTGGATTCTCTGGGGCTTGCCGGGAAAACATGGGTCGGCGCGTATGACAATATCGAAGAAGCCCGCCATGAAATGTATAGCAGACGGATTCACGCCACCATTGAGCAGCATCCCGAACTCATGGGAGAATACGGCATACGTCTGGCAGAACACGCGCTGGCAAAGCAGAATATTCCCGATTACATGCCGACGCCCCTTGACCTGATTACTTATGACACCTTTGATAAAAAAATCGGACTGTCTATCTCAAATCTGGCAAATCCGTTTTTTGATTTGCTGCGTAAAGGCGCTCAGGATGCGGGCGAGTTGTTCGGATTCAAGGTAACGGTGGCAGACGCCAAAAATGACGACGCCAAACAACTGCTGGATATACAGAAATTTATCAAAGACAAAGCTGACGTCATCATTATCAATCCCACGAATGTCGAAACCGTTTCGCCGGGGATAGAAATGGCGCATGAGGCGGGCATCAAAGTGATTACGGTGGATCGGAAGTCTTCAAGAGATGATCTGGTTCTTTCGCATGTTGCTTCGGATAATGCACAGGGCGGACAGATGGCTGCCGAATTTATCGCAAAACAACTCAAAGGCAAGGGAAATATCCTTGAATTGGAAGGCATTCCCGGCACGTCCGCTGCCCATGAGCGGGGCATGGGATTTGATAAAGCCATCGGCAAATATCCTGAGATCAAAATCATAGCGCGTGAAGCTGCGGATTTTGACAAAGCCAAAGCCAAAGAAGTTGTGAAACAATTTATTCAGAAAGGATTATCGGTTGATGCGATATTTGCCCATAATGACAACATGATTCTGGGCGCGATTGAGGCTTATGAATCCAAAACGCCCAAGCCGATTTTTGTCGGATTTGATGCGATTCCTGAAGCAACAGAAGCGGTTAAGCAGAAAAAGCTGACTGCCACCATTGCCCAAAAGCCTGAAATCATGGGTATAAGGGCTGTTCAGAGTGCGACTCAGGCAATCAGAGGAGAAAAAGTATCCAAAGCCCTGCCGGTGGAATTGGATATGATTGAGAGATAATATGAAAGCATTCAGAGGCATCAAACCGACCTTTTATCTGATTGTGGGATTACTGCTTCTGCTGTTCTGCGTGGGATATATCCAAATTGCCATATTTGTCAATAATCTGGCAGATAGTTCGGCAGAAGAGCAGGCAGCGTCATTCATCTCAAATGATATAAATCAGTTGGAAAAAGAGTTCTGGAAACTCCGATTTTGGGGCAAAGTGATTCATACGGAACAGCATCCTGACGCGGATAAATATTTCGGAAGAACGATAGAATATGTTAAAAAAAGCATAACTACGTTCAATCCGAAGTTTTTCAAAGAGAAATTTTCTGAGAAAATGGAGAAAATATCTCTTCTGATAGCCGCGTATGAAGGTGCTTTCAACCGGCTGACTCAGCTTAAATCCAATCGGAAGCTGAATCTGGTAAAACTGGACTCCAATTATCGGATGCTTATCTCTGTAGTGATGATGACCAACGATCCGGGTTTTGCAGCGCCGCTCAGAAATTCGGATCGTTTTCTGAATAATTATCTCCAAAACCGGCGGGAATCGGAATATCAGGCGTTTCAGATGAATTTCGATTTACTCAGGAAAAAACTGTCTGCAACGGAATTGCTGGATAACCGGCTGAAGTCGTATATAACGAATATCGAAGACTTTATGGCGTATGATTTTACGCTCGAATCCGAAAGCAGAAAGATCAATAAAGAATTTGATGCCATCAGCCTTGAGTTGACCAATCTGTTTGCCGCAATGTCTCATATTGCTCAGCAATTGTCCGAAGAAGCCATTTTAACCGGAAATGACCTGAGACTGACCCTGCACCAATTATTTCTGTTTTCCGGCATCATTATGTTTGTGCTGCTCATCCTGATTCTCAGTGTGATAGAAAAGAAAATTATCAATCCGATCAAGTATCTGTCCATCGTCATGGGGCAGGTAAAATCCGGGGATGCCGACGTTCGGTTTGTTTCTGAAATAACAAATGAAATCGCTGATTTGGGATTTACCTTCAATGATATGCTGGATACGATGAACCGACATCGCTTTCATCTTGAGGAGTTGGTATCAACACGCACCGCCGAACTTGAAACGGCAAAACGTCAGGCGGAACAAGCCAACAGTTCCAAAAGCGAATTTCTTGCCAATATGAGCCATGAAATCAGAACGCCGATGAA
>DYRC01000315.1 GCA_020718925.1 Desulfonema limicola | reverse complement strand
AACATGGTGTAAGGAAATCGCTAAATCCGTAGCACCCCTCCCCCGACCCCTCCCCGAAACGGAGAGGGGAGTCTCTGCCGGAGAGGGAAACTTCTCCCCCTTCCCTTTCAGGGAAGGGGGCAGGGGGGTTAGGTTACCAAATCCTGCCCGAAGCTTTCAGATTGCCGGAACATGGTGTAAGGAAATCGCTAAATCCGTAGCACCCCTCCCCCGACCCCTCCCCGAAACGGAGAGGGGAGTCTCTGCCGGAGAGAGAAACTTCTCCCCCTTCCCTGTCAGGGAAGGGGGCCGGGGGGTTAGGTTAGTCATCGGCTATCTGTCAGCAGATTTCTGTCATCATCCGGTGGCGCATCAGGCGCTCTCGCTCTTCGGGCTGCATGATCGTCAGAAATTCAGAGTATTTGCGTATTCTACGGGTCCTGATGACAAAAGCTATTATCGGCATCGGATTCAGCAGGATTGCGATCAGTTCACGGATGTCCGGGAAATGTCTTCTTTAGATATTGCCAAACGCATTTATGATGACGGCGTGGATATTTTAGTTGATCTGATGGGGCATACCAGACACTCGCGGCTTGAAATTTTTGCCATGCGCCCCGCGCCGATTCAGGTTACATGGCTGGGATTTCCCGGCACAACCGGGGCTGACTTTATAGATTATATTATTGCGGATAAAACCATTGCGCCGCCGGAACACGCGCCGTATTTCAGCGAACGGCTGATTTACATGCCCCATGCTTACATGATCAATGATCATCATCAGCCGATCATGGAAAAAGATTGGAAACGTGCAGAATTCGGGCTTGCGCCGGAGGTGTTTGTATTCAGTTCGGCAAACAAGACCTATAAGATTGAGCCGGTCATGTTTGATGTTTGGATGAATATTCTGCGCCAAGTGCCAAACAGTGTGCTGTGGCTCAGATGGGTCAGCGATCTTGCCGAAAGAAATCTCAAAGCAGAGGCACAAAAGCGCGGCATCAGCGGAGATCGCCTGATTTCCAGTCAAAAAACGCCGTTTAAGGGCGAACATCTGACACGGCTGAAATTTGCGGATTTGGCATTGGATACCCGCATTTACAATGGTCATGCCACAACCATTGACGCGCTGTGGGCAGGACTGCCGGTAATCACGCTTGAAGGCGGACATTTTGCTTCCCGCGCATGTGCGAGCTTTTTAAGAGCTATCGGGCTGCCGGAGATGATTACGCATAGCTTACAAGAATATGAATCTCTGGCAATTGCGCTGGCGCATCAACCGGAGCGGCTTGTTCGGATTCGGCAGAAACTGTCAAAATACCGCATTACCGCGCCGTTGTTCAATACGCCTGCTTTTGTGCGCGATCTGGAACACGGATATCAGCAGATATGGCAAATTTTTGCCGCCGGAGAGCAGCCCCGCCATATTGAAATCATCTCCTCTGAAAAGATCGCGCTCTTATCTGATGTGGACATTCATCGGGAATTGGTTCAGGCAATTCATCTGCATGAAGCAGGAAATATGGACGCGGCAGCAGCCATTTATGCCAAAGTGCTTGAAAATTTTCCGAATCATGCAGACGCACTTCATCTTTACGGCGTGATTGCGTATCAGCGCGGCAGGCATGAGCAGGCAGCAGGTCTGATTCGCAAAGCCATTACAAATTTTCCGAGCAATCCGCTGTATTATAACAATCTCGGACTTGTGCTTAAAGATATGGGAAATATTGATGAAGCAATTGAGGCGTTTCAAAAGGCTGTTCAATTCAAACCGGATTATGCCGAAGCATTCTTCACTCTCGGCGTTCTTCTGCGCCGTCAGGGAAAATCTCAGGACGCGATTGCCTGTTATGAGAAATTTCTTGCAATAACGCCGAATCATGCCGAAGTTTATTACAACATGGGTGTCGCATATCAGAGCATGGATCAGTTTATCAATGCCATAACCTGTTACCGCAAAGTCATTGAAATCAATCCGAATCATGCCAAAGCGTTGAATAATCTGGGATCGTGCTTGAAAGATCGCGGAAATACCGGCGAGGCGTTTGTCTGTTTTCAGAAAGCCGCGCAATTTGAAGAAAATCCTGAAACGTATTTCAATCTGGGCAATATTTATAAAATCAGATTCATGCCGCAGGATGCCATTGCCTGTTTTCAGAAAGTATTGCAGTTAAAGCCGGATTACGCGGAAGCTTATCCGAATTTATTTGAACAGTTTCAGCATGTCTGTGATTGGAAATCGCTTGAAGGCATGAATGAGCAGCTTGATCGGCTCAATCTGATTGCCTTTGAAGCCGGGACAAAAACGCCGGAGACGCCGTTTCTCAACATCTCGCGCCAAGATGACCCGGCAAAAAATCTGGCTTCGGCAAAGTCGTGGGCACCCTTACCTCTCCCCCGACCCCTCTCCGAAACGGAGAGGGGAGACTCTACTTCTCTTCAAAACGGAGAGGGAAACTTCTCCCCCTTCCCTTTCAGGGAAGGGGGCCGGGGGGTTAGGTTCACCATCGGCTACGTATCTGATAATTTTTACAATCATCCGGTGGCGCATCTGATGCTGGGATTGTTCGGCTTGCATGACCGAAGCAGATTCAAGGTGATTTGCTATGCCACCTGTAAAAACGATGATGATATTTATCAGAAACGGATTCGGCAGGATAGCGATGTATTTGAAAATATTCGGGAACTGAATGATGCACAAGCGGCACAGAAGATACGCGATGACGGCGTGGATATTTTAGTTGATCTCATGGGGCATACGCTCAACGGACGCATGGGAATTTTTGCGCTCCGTCCCGCGCCGGTGCAACTGACTTGGCTGGGATTTCCCGGAACTACGGGCGCGGATTTTTTTGATTATCTCATTGCGGACAGCATTGTTGCGCCCAAAGAACACGCGCCGTATTACAGCGAAAAACTTCTGCATCTGCCCAATTGCTATCAGATCACCGATCACCGGCAAACTATTTCTGAAAAGAATCGGAAACGCGCGGATTTCGGGCTGACTGAGGAAGAAGTGAGAAATGAAGAAATGAGAAATGAGAAATCACTTCTCACTTCTCACTTCTCACTTCCCTTTGTGTTCTGTTCATTTAACCAGCATTTCAAAATTGATCCGCTGATGTTTGATGTTTGGATGACTATTTTAAAGCGGGTTCCGAACAGCGTGCTTTGGCTGATCAAACGAAACGAGCTTGCGCCGCAGAATTTAAGGCGGGAAGCACAAATCAGGGGCGTAAATCCGGATCGGCTGATATTTGCGGAAAATCTTCCCAAAGATGAGCATCTGGCGCGTCATGCTTTGGCTGATTTGGCTCTGGATACCCGGATTTATAACGGTCATACCACCACCAGCGATGCGCTTTGGGCGGGCGTTCCGGCGGTTACGCTGCTGGGAAATCATTTTGCTTCAAGGGTATCGGGCAGCATTCTGAGCGCTATCGGATTGCCTGAACTGATTGTCCGAAATTTGCAGGAATATGAAGCCCTTGTCCTCAAACTTGCCCAAAATCCGAATGAACTGAATCGGATTCGGCAGAAATTGGCAAAAAACCGCCTGACCGCGCCGTTGTTTGATACGCCGACCTTTGTAAAAAATCTGGAGAACGCGTATCAATGGATGCTAGTATCCGAAGAAGAGCAATGGTATTCTTTGGGCGTGAGGGCGTATCAGCAGAAAAACTATGCCGAAGCCGAAGAGATGTTCCGTAAAGCCATCAGCCATTCCCCGAATAATTTCGAGTATCACACCAGTCTTGCGGCAATGCTCATAGAACAGGGCAAGCTTGAAGACGCGGCAATCTGCTGCCAGAAAGCAATTATGCTTAAATCCGACCATCTTCCGGCATATCTTAATTTGGGGATTTCGTTTTTTCAGCAGAAGCAGTTTGATAAAGCCATTGCCGCATTTGAAAAAGCAGTTGAGATTAACCCGAATCACCCTGAAACGCTTTACAGCATGGGTATTGCCTATAAAGCCATTGGAAAAATAGAAAATGCAATTGCCTGTTATCAGAAGGCAATCGTAATCCGTCCGAATTGGGCTGAAGCCTTGTATGAGATGGGAAAGGCATATCAGGCGCAAAGTGATTTTGAGAATGCGGTTGTCTGGTATGAAAAATCGTTTGCCATCAAGCCCGGAGATGCTTCGGCATATTACAACATGGCAAATTCGCTCAGAACTATCAAAAAATTTGAGCAGTCAATCGTGTATTATCAGAAAAGCATTGAATTACAACCGGATAACGCCGAAGCGCACTATCATCAGGGGCTTGCATATCAGCTTCAGGAGCGGTTGGATGAGGCGATTTCCTGCTATGAAAAGGCAGTAAATCTTAAACCCAATCACACGGATTACAGTTTGGCGTATTGCGTGTTATATCATCAGCTTCAGCGAATATGCGCTTGGGATAAGCTTAAAGAAATGGCGGATAAAATAGAATATCTGACGCAGAAAGCTGTTGAAACTCAGAGCAAAGCAGATGAAGCGCCGTTTGAAAATATTGCCAGATGTGATGATCCGGCTAAAAATTTTGCAGTGGCAAGATCGTGGTCGCGGTATTATGCACCCCTCCCCCAGCCCCTCCCCGAAGCGGAGAGGGGAGTCTCCCCCTTCCCTTTCAGGGAAGGGGGCCGGGGGGTTAGGTT
>DYRC01000314.1 GCA_020718925.1 Desulfonema limicola | reverse complement strand
ACAAAAGAAGATGTTCACAAAATAGCGCAGATTGCTTGGAATCAACGGCATCATGCGATAAATTTTTCAAAAGCAATGGCGGAATATGTCGGAGATCAGGTTGTTTTTTTATGGAAACAACGTGAGTTTATCAACAAACATCGCCTGAGATCCCTGCTGATGTTTGCCGTGATGCTTACCGTGTTTACCGGTTTGGGCGTGTATCGGGATCAGATCAAAATATGGGCAACGCTTTTTGTTGAAACTTACGGAATGCCCGCGTTGTTTGCTCTTACATGGATTGCGGATACCACGTTTCAACCCATTCCGCCGGATGTGTTCGTATTCGGTTCGACCTTCGGCGGCGCAAATGTCCTGCTTGCCAGCGTGGTAGCCGGAATTGCAAGCGCATGCGGCGGAATAACCGGTTATTTTATCGGGCGATGCGTCGGTCCTAAGCGATTCAGAAGGATGTTCGGCGATAAGCTGATGAAAACGGGACGGGAAATATTCGATAAATACGGCATCTACGCTATCGGCGTTGCTGCATTGACGCCTCTGCCATATAGCGGAACCTGCTGGGTTGCCGGGATATACAAAATGTCGCCAATCGTGGTATTTTTAACCAGCGTGGTGGGGCGTATTCTGCGTTATCTTTTTATCGGATGGCTGGGATATATGGTGTAAATACAAATATTTGAACATCCTTCGGACAATCCGAAGCTGAAAAAGCATTATGGGCAAACACACCGGAAGAAAGGACTTAAAGCCATGACCACCCTCTCACTTCAGATACCGGAAACAGTTTTTTTAATGTTCCGACAGACGCCGGAAGAATTTATTCGGGAAATGCGGCTGGCGGCGGCTGTCAAATGGCTTGAACTGGGCAGGATTTCCCATGACCGCGCTGCGGAAATATCAGGCATGTCCCGCACCGAGTTCGCAGAAATACTGATCCGGTTCGGCGTCTCCCGCTCCCTGTATTCTTCTGACACATCGGATCGTCTGGAGGGATTGCTGTCTGACCTCAGTGATGATGATTTTAAGGATTTTTCAGAATGCTTTAAGGACAGAGGACATGACTGGTTTTCCGAAAGAACCTGTGAAATATGAAAGAATGCCTGATTGATACCGACATATTTTCCTATTATATGCGCGGACTCCCTCATGTGGTTGTCCATGCCAGAGAATATCTGAGAAAGTTCGGAAACTTCAACATTTCTTCGCTGACAGTTTTTGAAATTTTAAAAGGACTGCGGAAAAAAGCACTTGCTGAAAAAGAAAAAATCTTTTGCACAGAACTATCGAAGCACAATGTGATCGGATTGAATTATTCTGTTATGGACATAGCGGCGGCTGTGCTGACCGAACTTGAAAAAGCGGGAACACCCATCGCTTACGGAGACCTGTTTATCGCGTCCACTGCCCTGTCCGGTAATCTGACACTGGTTACCAACAATATCCGTCATTTTTCAAAAATCAGAGAACTTCATCTTGAAAACTGGGCATAGGCGGATGGATTGCGATAGACAGGATAAACGAGCGGGTAGGGGATGGTGCTGTTAAATTCGCTGCTGAGGGGATAAAGCAGAAGCCGGTCTGGAAAACTTGTGTTTGATAGAAAATCTCCGGCTTACACTACGGATTGGAAACAGTTGCCGAGGGTGAGATAGGTTTATACTCAAATTTAAACCATTAACAAAAAACTTATTTCTCAATTTGGAATAAATACTTTTTCCCTATTTCAACTGTTTCAATATAAACTTCTTGATTTCCATGAAAAAATTCTTTGTAAATGGCTAATAATTTGGGTATAGTAAATTCTTCATTGTCATCACTAACCGTTATTTTCCAAATCCATCCGGATTTCAGAGGCAATACACCTTCACCATAAGCTGCGATTCTTGTATATCCAGATATTTTAAGTCTATTTTTTAAAGCATTGCCAAAATCAACCAATGTCTTCTCACCATTATCAAGCTTGTAATGACTCTCATATTCTTTAAACTTGTATTCTGTTAAATTCTTGTTTTCTACTTCTTTTTTTAGGTCATCAAAAGTTGTTACACCTTGTGTCCAAAATGTATAAGACTTTGCTTCAATCTTTTTTGGTTCTTTATCCACCTTAAAGAATCCAGCCGAAACTATTTCAATGATAGTTTTTTTCTTGTCATTACTATGCTTATAATCTAAATAGAATATAACACCTATGAGTGTACATACCGATGTAATACAAAGAAACGACCATACATTCATAGGAATTTTGACTAACTGTCCCAAAATAGTAAATTCTGCTTTTGGGACGGGGCTCTCTTTTTTTTCTTCATCTGACATTGTTTTAGTCCTTATTTTTGTGAAAAAACATAACAGCAAGGTCAATGCTTGTCCACCCGTCTTAATGCACGGCTTTCTGTTTTCAGAAACTTATTACATTCAGACGATATAAATCAATAGGGAAAAGATGTATTTTGATGGTAGGATTTCCCTACTTTACGGTTTAGACACCTCTGAACACCGAAGCAAATAGAAAGCCACTGATACAAAAGCCACTGTCCAGATAAAACAGGACGGCTTGAAAGTAACGATGACTATTGATCCGGCTGATGGTGAACGTGAAGTTGTCGAAAAGACTCTATCAGACATGGTGATAAAAACAATATCAATGCCCATGACATTACAAACAGTACGCTTGCGGCGGGAGATGATAATAAAATCAATGCAAAGGAATATCCATCCTGAAATATATTCAAATATAGGTTAAAATCCGCGCCTGTATTCCCATGCCATGAAACGGCAACGAATTGAAGGGCAATATCAGAATCGGCTAACTCATATCGAACATCGGATCGGTTAAGCGATTCTTGGCAAGATTCTCGGAACCTGCTGGGTTGCCGGGATATACAAAATGTCGCCAATCGTGGTGTTTTTAACCAGCGTGGTGGGGCGTATTCTGCGCTATCTTTTTATCGGATGGCTGGGATATATGGTGTAAATGCAGCTCTTTTTCAGCGCTACTCAGGATTTCGCAAATCTGCAACTAACTCAGGGAAAAAGGAAGGAGGGCATCATTTCTGAAAAGAATTGATGCCCGATTTAAAAAATATCCCATTGCCGATTTCAGAGAACATCCGCCGGTTTCTTCGGACAATGCTGAATATCAGAAATGTAGGATCGTTCAGGATTCGGCGGCATCTCCTGATATTGAATTACTATATCTGCCCGCTTATTCTCCTAAACCTTATGAAATCCGTAACTTTGATAAATATCTGATAAAAAATTTGTAATATGTCAGACATTGATTTCAGTTTGATAAAAATTACTGATGTATATCAAAAGTTTATAAATCTCAAAGCTATCGCGGCATGAAAACTGTCCGAAGTATTGATATCAATCATGTATAAACCGTTTAAAGATAAGCATGAATCCCACAAAGGCATGATTATTAACGCCTTTCTTCGGATTCGGAATAAAAATAGTGCTTGATTGTATTCAGAGCATACGATATAAGAATGTTAACGGCTGATAATAATCAGGCATCTTACAGTGAGTGGCAGACATTTTATGAATCCGCATGAGATAAAATAACTCTGAAGATATGTAATACTGATTCGCTATCAAAGCACCCCTCCCCCGGACCCTCCCCTGAAAGGAGAGGGGAGTACTGACGATGTCTCCCCCTTCCCTTTCAGGGAAGGGGGCCGGGGGGTTAGGTGAGTTTGAAAGCGATTTGGTATAAAACGATCCGGAAAGGAGAAGAAAAATGGAAAAAGACATCAAAGACGAAGTGCTGGATAAGATAAAATTTGAGTTGGAAATGAAGCGAATGTTCTCTGAAATTGAGCAGATTAAAAAGGCATTGGATTCTTCTCGTAACGGTAAAGAGGATGGAGGTCATAAGTCCCAGCAGACTTTGGAAAAAATAAAAAGCGATTTGGAAAAGCTGCAAAAAATTGTAGCAGATAAAGATCAGGACGCTTTGAAAAAAGAAGTTGATGTTGTGAAAAAAATCATGCACTCTCAGAATAAAAAAATTCAAGACCTTAAAGATGAACTCGAAAAATCGAAAAAACCTCCGTCTGATAACAAGGAGCAAGGCGTGAAAACCGAACTTGAACAAATCCGAAAGATGTTGGAAGACTCTCAGAAAGGAAAACTGGGCAGCATACAGGAAACCCTTGAAAAAATTCAAGAGTCGTTGGAAAAAAAATCCTCTTCTCCGGCTCCGTCCCCGCCTGCTCCATCGCCGGATATTCAGGGATTGAAAACCAGCATGGATGAGATAAAAAAGACGCTGGAAGGCTCTAAATCAGATAAGGTTTTGGATACGCTTGAAAAAATAAAAGAAAGCGTGGAAAAAAAACCTGCTCCGCCGCCCCCGCCCGGAGAAAATCCGCTCAAAGGCGATATTGAGCATATCAAAAGATCGCTGGAAAGCATTCAGACTGACTCGCAGAAAACATTCAATATTATCAATATGGTGATCGGCATATTGATTTTTATTGCGATGATTGTGATGATTGTTCTGTTGGCAAACGGAGATATAGGGAAAAACAAACCCACGTTGGAAGACCTGCAAAATCAGATGAATGAGCTTAAAAATATGATCAAGAAAAAAGCTTCTCTGAATAATGACGAGGTTAAGAAGAA
>DYRC01000039.1 GCA_020718925.1 Desulfonema limicola | reverse complement strand
TGAACGCTTACCCCCTTTCATGGAACAACCATTGTCTTGAGATGGGCAGACGCACCCTGATTATGGGCGTTCTGAACATTACGCCGGATTCGTTTTCAGACGGCGGGCATTTTTTCAATACGGATATTGCTCTGGCGCATGGTGAAAAAATGGCAGCAGATGGCGCGGACATTCTTGATATCGGCGGAGAATCCACCCGCCCCTTTTCCGAAGCCATTTCTGAAGAGGAAGAATGCCGCAGAGTGCTGCCGGTGATTGAACAGCTTGCCAAACGGATTTCCATTCCGATTTCCATAGATACGGTCAAGTCCGGCGTGGCAAGGCGGGCGTTGGATGCCGGGGCGGCGATCATTAACGACATTTCCGCACTGCGTCTTGATCCGGATATGGCAAACGTGGCGGCGAAAACCGGTGTGCCGTTGATTTTAATGCACATGAAAGGAACGCCTAAAACCATGCAGGTTGATCCGGTATATGACGATCTGCTCGGAGAAATCAGGGCGTTTTTTGAAGAAGCCATTGACCATGCGGTGAAAAGCGGCATTTCGCGCCAAAAAATCATCATTGATCCGGGAATCGGCTTTGGAAAGACATTGACGCATAATATGACGCTGATTAATCATCTGGATGCGTTTTCCGATCTGAACGTGCCGATTCTGATAGGGACTTCCCGGAAAGCATTTATCAGACGGCTGTTGAAAAAGGCAGATGGAAAAGATATTGATCCCATGCTGCCCATTGTGGAAACCGGCACTCAGGCGTCAATCGCCATAGCGGTTCTAAGAGGCGCTTCTATTGTAAGGGTGCATGATGTTGCCAACACAAAGAACATGCTGACGGTTTTGGATGCAATTAAACAAAGTTAAGGATTGATGACTATGAGAAATATTCTATTTTTTGTAATTCTGATGTTGAGTATCATTTCCTGCTCCGGGCAGACGCAATTGCAAAAAAAGCAGGCAGACGCGTCAAAAAATCTGGCAGAAGCATATATCAGTCAGGAAGATTATACAGCTGCGCTCAAAGAGCTTCTGAAAGCGGAACCTTTGTCTCCGGATGATCCTGATATCCACAATGATCTGGGCATTGTGTATATGGCAAAAGAGCGGCTGGACCTTGCGGTAAAACATTACGAAAAGGCGGTTTTGTTGAATCCGAACCTTACTCCGGCGCGTAACAATCTGGGAACCGCTTATCTTGCCATGAAAGATTGGGATAAAGCCATTGAAACCTTAAAGCCGCTGACTGAAAATCTGATTTATGCTACGCCGCATTATCCGCTGACCAATCTGGGCTGGGCATATTTCAATAAAAAAGAGTATGAAACCGCAGTCCAATATTATGCGCGTGCGGTCAAAAAAGAGCCAAATTATGTAATTGCCATTCGCGGATTAGGCAAAACCTATATTGAAATGGGCAAACCTGCTGACGCAATTCCTCTTTTTGAAAAAGCAATGGAACTTGCCCCGCGTTTTGCCGATTTGTATGTTGACGCAGGCAAAGCTTACGCCATGACCGGAGATAAGGCAAAAGCGCTGGATCTGTATAAAAAATTTTTGGCAATGTCTCCGAATCATCCGCGTACAGAAGAAGTACGGAAAATGATGATAGTGTTAGATAAGAAATAATCCATCAGACAGTTTTGCCGGGATTAAACGCTTTTACCAATGCTTTCAATGTTTTCAGCGATGCTTTATTGTTTTCACGACCATATCTGATCCGGATATAAAGAGCGACAATCCCGTTTATCTGTGTTTCCAAATCTTTTCTTTGGGTTATCGCCATTGCCGCATAATCTGCGGGTCCCTGATTCAGTTGCCGGGCAATTCCGGCTTTGGCAAGCTTTGAACAGAACCGATCATAAATCTCTACAATGGCTTGTTTTCTGACTTCCCGCTTTTTAAAGAAATAGAAAGCTAAAATCAGTATGAAGATACCGACTGCTCCCATAGCCATCAGCAGCAGCCGGATTCGCGCTTTCCATGAGTCTGCCTGAATGCCGATAAATTCCAGCAGGGCTTTCTGGTTTTCAAACGAGTAGCCCATCACCCTGATATTCCACTCATTATTGACAGCATCCCAGCCAAAGCGGATGGTTTTCCAAATCCTTGAAAAAGTTCCTCCGGATACCAGAAATCCGGGTAATTCTTCAGCAGAAAGCGCACCGGCAACGCCGCGCTCAATCCGATCCGGCGCGACCACCGAAGTGGGATCGACCCTTACCCAGCCCTTTTGCGCCAGCCACACCTCCGTCCATGCGTGAGCGTCGGATTGCCGCACAATCAGATACCCGCCATAAGGGTTGATCTCGCCGCCCAGATAGCCGCCGACCACCCGCGCAGGAATCCCGGCTGCCCGCATCAGAAATGCAAAAGACGAGGCATAATGCTCGCAATAGCCTTTTCGGGTTTTGAATAAAAAATCATCCATGCTGTCCGCACCAAGCAGCGGCGGATTCAGGGTATACACAAATTTGTTTTTTTCATAAAAATTCAAAGCGGTTTCAACGATTTTTTCAGGCGATCCGATCTGTTCAGCCCATTGCTTTGCCAATGCTCTTGTCTGAGAATTGCCCCCTTTGGGTAATTTCTGATCAATGGCTTCCCAGCGTCTCATCATGCCGGTATGATATTCCGTAAAAGAGCGCATCAGATAGCGCATTTTCTGCCGAACCTCAAATCGGCTTTGCAGGGTATAATCATCTGAAAGCCTTGAATTTTGCGGAACGGATCCGGGCATATCCATTGCAAACAGCCATCGCTGTTCATGCGGTTCCAAGGTGATGATATACCCGATCTCACCCTTAGCCTCTGCCAAAGGCTTTAACTGCCCCGGCGTTCGGGGAAACACGCGCCATGTTCTTCCGTCAAATTCATGAAACACCAATCCCCGCCAATATAAGAATTTGGAATCAGGGATTTTATCTGAAAATTCAACCCTGAAAGCAAGTTCATTGCTTCTCATCAGACTCGTTACAGAGCCGGGACTGATCGAATCCGAAAATCCTGAACGTCCGCCGCCGCCTTTGGTAAATCCCCATAAATTGCCGCGGATTCTCGGAAACAGAAAAAACAGTATCATCATCAGGGGAATTGCCTGAACCATAATGATTGCGGACAGGCGGAGATTGGCTTTCATCGGGCTGTCCGGATGATGAATCTGGATTAAGATTGTTGTGGTTATCAGCACAGATAAAAACATATATCCGGTCATGCCCAGCGATTCTGAATTGAATAAGCTTGTAATTACAATGAAATAGGATAGAAAAAGGCTGACCATTTCATCGCGGTAAGAACGGATTTCCAAGGGCTTGAGCGTTGCCGTAACTGCCAGTAAGCTGAGATAGGCGTCTCCGCTGAAACGTATGCCAAAGGTCAGCACCACGCCGCCGAATCCGATGATGGCAAGCACGGTTCGCACCAGCGTATCGGGCCACTGCCATCGGTATCTGAGCGATAAAAACATATAGCTCCACAGCATCAGACACCACAGGACAACCCATGTGGTAAGCCGCTCAATATGCGGCGCAACAGAGATGATCAGGGCGATCAGAACTGCTGTTATATGTCGGTCAGGCGCTTTCATAAGGGGTGTAATTTAATCTGTAAATGAGAATTTATCAAGTGATTTGAGTGTGTGATTTATAATCCGCCGAGCGATAAATCGCCCGGCTAGAAGCCGAAGCCCGCTAAAGCAGGCTGATATTAGCTGGCTTCAGCCTGCTTCGGCTTATAGCCCTGAAATTTATTTCGGGGCTATGGTGAATTGCACATCAGACGTTTTTTTCTTTTCTTGACACAATATCGGATTTTACGATAAATAAGGTACTTAACAGCAACCCGCTGTCAATTTTATGAATAAATTTATCACAGGAGGACATCATTATATGATTCTTTTAAATCCGAAAAAGCATGTTCGCAAATACGCGGATAAAAAATCCGAAGAGATCATGCTTAAAACCATTGATTTTTTTGAAAACAAAGGCAAAAAGAAACTCAAAGCCGATGATCATGAGCGCACATGGTATGCGGACTTTCTGGAATTTGTCAAAAAAGAGAAACTATTTTCAACGCTTCTGACGCCATCTGCTTTGGGTGAAAAAGATTGTCGCTGGGATACATGGCGCAACTGTGAATTTAATGAGATTCTGGGATTTTACGGGCTGCCCTACTGGTATACCTGGCAGGTTTCGATTCTGGGGCTGGGTCCGATCTGGATGAGTAAAAACGAAGACGCAAAGCGCAAAGCCGCAAAACTGCTTGAACAAGGTGAAATATTTGCCTTCGGTCTTTCAGAAAAATCTCATGGCGCGGATATTTACTCAACCGATATGGTGCTGACGGATTTGGGCAATGGACAGTATCGCGCAAACGGCGGAAAATACTATATCGGCAATGCCAACAAAGCCCGGATGATTTCTGTTTTCGGGAAAATGGACGAGACCGACGAATATGTATTCTTTGTCGCAGATTCTCAGCACAAGAATTTTGAACTGGTTAAAAATGTTGTCAACAGTCAGAATTATGTCGCTGAATTTGCGCTTCACGATTATCCGATTACCGAAGCCGATATTCTTCACAAAGGACAGGACGCCTGGGATGCTGCCCTGAATACGGTCAATGTCGGCAAATACAATCTGGGCTGGGCGTCCATCGGCATCTGTACTCATGCGTTTTATGAGGCGATGAATCATGCGGCAAACCGCGTACTTTACAACACGCATGTTACGGATTTTCCGCATATCCGTCAATTGTTCACAGAAGCTTATGCGCGTCTGGCTGCTATGAAACTGTTTGCGTTAAGAGCGGCGGATTACAAGCGTTCGGCGTCTGCTGCGGATCGGCGGTATCTGCTTTATACGCCTATGGTCAAAATGAAAGTTACCATGCAGGGCGAAGAGGTCATCAATCTGATATGGGATGTGATTGCGGCAAAAGGCTTTGAAAAAGATACGTTTTTTGAAATGGCGGCAAGAGACATCCGCGCGCTTCCGAAATTGGAAGGAACTGCTCATGTCAATATGGCGCTGGTCATCAAATTTATGGCAAATTATCTGTTCAATCCTGCTGAATATCCTGAAATTCCTCAAAGAAACGATGTTACAAACGATGAGTTTCTGTTCAATCAGGGACCCACAAAAGGTTTGGGCAAAACCCGATTTCACGATTACAACATTGCGTATAACAAAGCGGATTTTCCGAATCTTTCTATTTTCAAAGAGCAGATCAGTGTGTTGAAACAATTTCTGATGCAGGCGCCGCCGGATGCCGCGCAGCAGAAAGACGTTGATTTTCTTCTGGCTTTGGGAGAAATTTTCACACTGATTCCGTATGGGCAGTTGATTCTTGAAAATGCAGAAATATATGGAATTGAAGCAGATATTACCGATCAGATTTTTGATTTCATGGTCAGGGATTTTTCCAAATACGCGCTTCAACTTTACAGCAAGCCCGGCTCCACTCCGAAGCAGATGGAGTTTTGCATGAAGATGATCCGCAAACCTGTGGTAAATAAAGAATTATCCGAAAAGATTTGGAAAAATTATGTGTATGCGTTAAACGGTGTGTATCAGATGAATGCGTAAATGAAAAAGCCCTTGAACCTTTGAGAACAAGGGCTTTGATGTTGCAATGTTCTTAACAAAAGCGGAGGCGTTATGTCAAATCAGATTTTGAAATGTAACATGGTAAAAGCGGTTATGGTTCTGGCGATCATGCTGATTGCCCATCCGGTTCACGCTTCCTGCGATACCGGCTGTATTGCTGTCGAAAATGATCTGAAACTGAGTACCTGTGTTGAATATCAGGGAGTGCGATATGCAATCGTCCTTGATTTTACACCGAATACAGACGGATTTTATTGGAAAGCGGATGTTCCGAGTTTCAAGCCGCTTCAGACTGCCGATAGCAGTTGCATTCAGGTGGAAAATGATCTGGCATTGAATTTCTGCTGCGCTGCCTATCAGGGAAAAAATTACAAGTTCACCCTGAATTACGCGCCGTATCCCGCGGATCCGACCGGATATTACTGGAAAGCGGATGTCTCCACCTTTTCTTATTCGGAGATGCCGCCTGTGTTGGCTAAAGTTGTGCAGTTTTCTTTGGAAAAGACCATCACCGCAGATGCTCTGATGGCTCATCTGAAGAAATTTGATGAGCTTGCCAATGCTGCCAAAGATTCGGGCTATCGTTTTTCAGGTACGCCGGGATATGCCAACACGATTGAGTATATCAAAGATAAGCTGGCAAATTCAGGGCTTATCCTTAGCGAACAGAAAGTTGAATATAACGGCGGCACTGCGGTAAATCTGTTTGCAGAAACAGCCACCGGAGATGAAAATCAGGTTATTCTTATCGGGGCGCATCTGGATTCTGTTGCAGAAGGTCCGGGAATCAATGATGACGGAACCGGTTCTGCTGCCCTGCTTGAGATTGCTATTCAGCTTGGCAGCAACAAAGATTTCAAACCGGTCAATAAGCTGAAATTTGCATGGTGGGCGTTTGAAGAACCCGGCATGATCGGATCAACGTATTATGTGAACAATCTCAGCGATGCCGAAAGAGCCAAAATCGGCATGTATCTGAATCTGGATATGATCGGGACAGGGGGAGATAAGTATTATTACGGAATTGAAGATGGTGATTTTTCAATTTCAAAAACCGATCCGAAAGTTCCGGCGGGTTATATCGCTGTTTTCAATAACTATCCGGCTTATATTTCTCAGAATGCTGAGATTAAAAAAGCCTTTGTCAGTTATTTTGAGAATTATCCTGTTCCGAAAAGCGACATTATTTTCTCTGCGCTGCATGGAAATATGGATTATGAAATATTTCTGCTCAATCGCATTCCTTTCGGAGGTTTATACTCAGGCAAAGATGCCTGCAACCACTTAGCCTGCGATAATTACCAAAATATCAACAAGGATGTGCTGCTAATCAACACAAAAGCAATTGCGTCTATGGTTCAGCTCTATGCTGAAAAAACAAAATTGTTCACAACTTCAAATCTTTAATCATGTAGGGATAAGCCCCTGTGCTTATCCCTATCCCATGAAACAGGCAATTACAGGGGATTGCCCCCTACAAAATAAGGAAAAAATTACGAGTACTTATCAGAGGAAAAACATATATGAGTTATGCGGTTGAAATCACGGGAGCTATCGAAAAATTGAAATCGGAAGCTGAAAAGCTTTTGGCTGTATCGGAAAAGGAGGGTGATGTATGAAAAAGCGGGTATTATATGCCAACGCCAATTATGAGGAAATAGTCAGTGATAACGGCTATTTTGTGGATAAGACCGCGTATATTGAGAAATTGGAGAGAGTTGGAAATCCGGTATTTCTGCGTCCGAGACGTTTCGGGAAATCTCTGTGGTGCCGGATTCTTGAATGTTATTACAATATCAGACAGAAAGACGATTTTGAAAGGCTGTTCGGGCATACCTATATCGGACAGAATCCTACGCCGCTCCGCAATTCTTTTTTTGTGCTGCATCTGGATTTTTCTGTTGTAAATCCGTCAGGAAATATCGCTGATATTGAGAAAAGTTTCAATCATATCTGCAATCTGTGTATGGATACCATGATAGGACAGTCGGAAAGATGGTTTCAGGATCAGATAAAGACTGAGTTCGGAGAAAATGCATCTGCCAACCTTGAGCGCGTTTTAAAACTGATTCAGAAAAATAATATGCCGGCGCTGTATGTCATCATTGACGAATACGATAACTTTGCCAATCAGCTTATTGTCGCACACAAAGATCATCTGTACCGTGAACTCACAAGGGATGACAGTTTTCTCAAAACTTTTTTCAAAACGCTGAAAGAAGGGCGCAAGAGCGGCGCGATTGCCGATGTGTTTATTACAGGGGTTCTGCCGATTACTATGGATGATCTGGCGTCAGGATTCAATATTGCCCATTTTATCACGCTCAATCAGCAGTTTGAGCAGATGCTGGGTTTCAGCCAGTCAGAGGTGAACAGACTGTTGGATGAGATATACAGCGACTATGATCTGAATCCTTCCACCCGCCGGGATGTGGATGAAATTATCAGAACCCAGTACAACGGATACCGTTTTGTGAATCCGCAGAGTGAGGCAGTTTATAACCCTACGATTCTGATGAATTTTCTTGTCGGATTGTGCGAAAGCGGAATAATTCCGAAACATCTGACCGATCTGAATCTCAGAACCGATATTTCATGGGTACGGAGGCTTACCGGCTCGAATCCGCAGTATACCGAGGAATTTGTCAACCAGCTTACGATGAACAATATCATCCGCTATGATGACAGATTTCTTGTAACAAAGTTCGACATGAATCAGTTCTTTGAAAGAAGTTTTTTTCCGATCTCGTTTTTCTATCTGGGAATGCTGACCCGGCAGGATGATTTCTATCTGAAACTCCCGAATCTGAACATGAGAGAAATTTTTGTCGAATATTTCAACGAGATTCATCATATTGACGTATCCACAAAATATCAGGACATCATGCAGCAGTTCGTCAATACGCTGAAATTACCCCGACTGTTCGCGGATTACTGGGAACTTTATGTTTCCCAACTGCCGGAAGCAATCTTTCAGCAGGTCAATGAAAACTTTTACCGCACAACATTTTTCGAGCTTTGCAGCCGGTATCTGTCAAGGTGGTTCACATTCAACGTAGAACGCTCTTATCCGCAGGGCAGAAGCGATCTTGAATTTGTCGGCAAATATCACGAAAAATTTGCAGGCGTCAGAATCATTATTGAGTTCAAATATTTCTCAAATGCCGAATTGAAAAAAATGAAAACCACCGTGAAGAAATTCCGGCTGAGAAAAGAAGACACTCTTCAGATTGCCGGATATATCGAAGGCTTGAAAACAGAATATCCTCTTGCAAAAATATCTCAATATGTGATTTACTGTTTCGGAAATCAGGGATTTAAAGTATTTGAAGTTTAGGGAGATTCTGAAATGAACCTGAAAATACAACTTATTCTTGTTATGTTTCTGGCTGGCGTGATTTCGGGAATCTGCATTCAGGATTGCCAAGCAGCCCAAAACACCATATCCGGCGGATTCGGACAAATCACCGTAGCCTGTCCCATCGCCGCGCCGCCGTATTCATATCAGGATGAAGACGGACAGGTCAAAGGCTCTTTTATTGAGCTTTGGCGATTATGTTCAGAGAAAACCGGCATCAAAATCAATTTCATGCCCGCTCAGATGAAGAATGGGATTGACAGCGTGTGCGCCGGAAAAGCCGATGCGTTTGCGATTCATATTCCGGTTGAAAATGAGACCTCATGTCTTGCAGATATTACACCGTTAGGGCATGAACACGGATATGTTTTCTGGCACAAAAACATTTCCGGGATAAAAACCGTTCAGGATTTGAAAGGCTTTAAAATCGGCGTTGTCAGAGGAACAACCCATGAGGCATATATCCGAAAAAATTTTCCCAATGCCGTTTTGGAAGTGTTTTCAGGCAGTCAGGCAATGATAGAAGCTGCCAGAAAAAAAGAAATTCCGGTGTTTCTTGGCTATCTTCATAACACACTATCTTCGTTAAAAAAATATCAGTTAGAAACTGAATTTCAATTCGATCCCCAAAATCCGTTATACACAATTACCGGCTATGCCGCAGTGAAAAAAGGCAATAACGCTCTTGCGAAAGCTGTGAAAAATGGCATGAGTCTGATTACTGCTGATGAAAGAGCCGCTATTGAAAGAAAATGGCTGGGTATGTCTTCCTTTAAAACCGAAGATACATTGATCATTTCAGCCCCGATCCGTTTTATGCCTTTTATATATCTGAATGCGGAAGGCAATCCTGCGGGCATGTTTGCGGATATATGGCGGCTGTGGGAACAGAAAACCGGCAGAAACATCGAATTTCTTCACGCCGATACATGGAAAACCGGCATTGAAAACATCAGAAACGGAAAAGCGGACATTCATGTGGGACTGATTTACGCCCCGGAAGACTATGAAGGAATCTGTTTTTCTCAGCACTTTTACGAAGTCGGAGTGAGCATCTTCTTTCCGTTGAAATATGGCAAAGTTTCAAAAATTGCCGAACTTTCAGGATTTTAAGGATTAAACTATGCTAAAGGTTAAAAAATTGTCCATGCTGGTTATTTTGTCTTCATCTTTTGTCTTCCTGATTGTAGCAACGAGCGGACTGATCGGCTATGTTTCGCTTCAAAACGGCAAACATGCTGTTGAGGATTTGGCAAAGCAATTGCAGCTTCAGATTTTTGTGAGCACTCGGGAAAAACTGGGCGATTATCTGGCGACGCCCCATTGTCTCAATCGGCTGAATGCGGATATGGTTGCTCATAATCCTGCAATTATTGAAGATTTGGAAGGATTACGCTCTGCGTATATCCGACATCTTAAAGCGTTCGATTCTGTGACAACTGTTGCTGTCGGTATCGAAAAACAGGGGAATTATATCGGCGTCGGACGCAGAGAAGGCGGTTTCTTCGGCAGCGGTCTGATGAATCGGAATGTGGACAGCACTTATCGGGTTTCTCTGCTTGACGGTCAGGGCAATGCAATTCGTTTACTGACAGAAACGCCCGATTATGACGCCCGAAAACGCGATTGGTACAAGTCCGCTGTTCAGGCAGGCAAAGCGGCTTGGAGCAATATCTATGTCTGGGCGGCAGCAAGCAATATCGGCATTTCCGCAGTGCTTCCGATTTACGATAATGCCGGAAATATGATCGCTGTGCAGCAGTCAGCTCTGACATTGGATTTCATAGGAAAATTTCTTAAAGGACTGCGGATTGGGAAAACCGGACAGGTATTTCTTACAGAGCATGATGGAATGCTGGTGTCTTCATCAAATTCTGAAAAAGTTATAAGGAAGGGCGTCAAAGACTTTGAGCGGTTTAAAGCGACCGAAAGCGATAATCCGTTTATTTGCAAAGTTTCGGCGTATCTTAGCAGTCAGTTCAAAGATATGGAAAGCATACCCAATAATTATTATTCGGATATAAAGATTGACGGACAGCGTTATCTTATAGCTGCGGCAAAACTGAGTGATCTGCACGGATTGAATTGGACGATGGTAACAGGTCTGCCTGAATCCGATGTTATGGAACAGATTAACGCCAATACAAAAACCATGATTATGCTGTGCATCACAGCAACGCTTATCGCTATATGGCTTGGTATTATCATTGCCCGCAGGCTTACTTCTACCAATCAACAATTGGAACTGGAGATTGATGACCGCAAGCTGACGGAAGATGCGCTGAGGAAAAGTTTGGAAAAGTATGACTTTCTGATCAATAATTCAAGTGACTATATTTCCCAGTTCGACCGCAACGGAGTTATGTTATTCGGGACTGAAGCATCTCTGCGATTTAACGGTTACACTCAGGAAGAAATCAGAAACACATCCGGTATTCCGCGTGTTTACCCGGATGATCGGGATAAGGTGCGCCACGCCCTGAAGAATGTCATCGAAACAGGCGTTGATTTTCAAATGGAATTTCGTGCGATGCACAAAAAAGGCAATCATTTTTGGGTCGAAATGGCAGGACGGCGGATTTACAACGACAAAGGCGAACCGGAGATGATTGCCGTATTTCGTAATATCACCGAGCGCAAGAAGTCGGATGAACTGCTCAGACAGTCTTTGGAAAAACTTAAAGAACTTGAATTTATTATTAATAAAAGTCATGCCATTGCATTTTTATGGAAAGCAGATGAAAACTGGTCTGTTGAATTTGTATCTGATAATATCCGCAGATTCGGATATTTGTCGGATGAGTTTACAAGCGGAAAAATTTCTTATGCGTCTGTTATTCACCATGATGATTTTCATCGGGTATTTTCGGATGTCATGCAGCATACTGAGGAAGGGTATGATGAGTTCACTCAGGAATATCGGATTATCGCTAAAAACGGGAATATCAGCTATATACATGATCGGACATGGATTCGCCGTGATGAAACTGGAGCAGCTACCCATTATCAGGGCGTAATTTTGGATATTACCAAGCGTAAAAAGGCAGAAGATAGTGTCAGAATGAATGAAGCCCGGCTTGAAAGCCTTCTCAGGATTTCACAATACAAGACCGATAAAACAAAAAATTTGCTGGATTACGCGCTTTCGGAAGCTATAAAACTGACAGGCAGCAGGATCGGATACATCTATTATTACAATGAGAGCAGCAGACAGTTCACGCTGAATACATGGTCTGAAGATGTGATGAAAGAATGCGCTGTTACAAAGCGTGAGACGCTTTATCATCTTGATAAAACCGGGATATGGGGTGAGGCGGTAAGACAGGGGCGTCCGATAATTATCAATGATTTTCAATCGCCGAATCCTCTGAAAAAAGGCTATCCCCAAGGACATGTAGAATTATTCAGATTTCTTACTGTTCCGGTGATTATTGATGGCAACATTGTAGCTGTTACCGGAGTTGCAAACAAAAATTCGGATTATGATGATTCTGATGCCCGTCAGTTGACGCTGCTGATGGATTCGGTATGGAATATAGCGGAACGCAAGCGGGCAGAGGAAGAACTTCATAAAGCAAAAGAAGCCGCCGAGTCCGCCAACCGCGCCAAATCCGAATTTTTAGCCAATATGAGCCATGAAATCAGAACGCCCATGAACGCAGTCATCGGGTTTGTCGATCTGCTTTCGTCAACCATCAAAGATGAAGGTGCAAAAAATCATCTGAAAGCCATTCAGTCCGCCGGAAACAATCTGCTGACGATTATCAATGACATTCTTGATTTGTCCAAAATCGAAGCCGGAAGAATGGATTTGAACTATGAACCTGTAAAAATCCTTCATCTGATTGAAGAAATACGAGGTATTTTTTACCTGAAAACCTCTGAAAAAGCGATTGATTTTATCACCGATATGTCGGAAGACATTCCCGAATATCTGATGCTTGACGGGATACGGCTGCGACAGATTCTCTTCAATCTGATCGGCAATGCGGTCAAATTCACGGAAAAAGGAGAGATAAAAATCAGTGTAAAACCCCACCCCCTGCCCCTCCCCGAAACGGAGAGGGGAGTCTTTACTCCCCCTTCCCTTTCAGGGCAGGGGTCCGGGGGGTTAGGTCTGATAATTACCGTAGAGGATACCGGCATCGGAATTGCTCCTGAATTTCAGGATAAGATATTCGGAGCTTTCAGACAGGCTGACGGGCAAAGTACCCGGAAATACGGCGGCACCGGCTTGGGGCTTGTTATCACCAAACGCCTTGTTGAAATGATGAACGGCGTTATTACGGTAAAAAGTGAGCATGGCAAAGGTTCTGTGTTTGAAATTATCTTCAGAGATATAAAAATTTCAGAACTTTCCGCTAAACCGCGTATCTCACAGCCTGATGTGAAAAATCTGCAATTCAAATCTGCAAAGATTCTTATCGCAGATGATTCGGAACTGAACCGCACTCTGATCAGAGCGTATCTTAAAGACAGCCCATTCCGCATTATCGAAGCTGAAAACGGGGAGCAGGCGGTATCGCTTGCCATTCAGGAAAAACCGGATATGATTCTGATGGACATCCGGATGCCGATTATGGACGGGCGTGAAGCTGCAACAGCCATCAGAAACTCAGGGCTTTCTGTTCCCATGATTGCCATAACGACTTCTGTGCTTGCTCAGGAGCAGGAAAAGATAAAACAGCAATTTGACGGCTATCTGTCAAAACCTGTCAGAAAACCTGAATTGCTTGCCGAAATCGCAAAGTTTCTGAAAGCTGACCGGCATGAATCGGATAATACTGCTGAAATTACAGATAAAAATTCTGTATCGCAGAAAACAGTTCAGCATAAACCCGAAATCATATCCCGGCTTGAAACAGAATTTGCTCCGTTGTGGAAAGATGCTTGTGAAAAACGGGTAATGAATGATATTCGGCAGTTTGCAGAAAAGATGATTGCTTTTGCCGAAGAATATGATATTGAAGAATTGAGCATATTCGGAAATAATCTGATGACATGCTGCCGCAGTTTTGATATTAAACAGATTGAGAAATTATTGCTTTCGTATCCGAAACTTGTTTCAAAGCTGGCAGAAATAAATAATCAGGAGGCTTGATGTATGAAAAAACGGGTATTATATGCCAACGCCAACTATGAAGAGATTGATGATAAAAACGGCTATTTTATAGATAAAACGGCGTATATCGAAAAATTGGAAAGGGTTGATAATCCGGTATTTCTGCGTCCGCGAAGATTCGGCAAATCGTTGTGGTGCCGGATTCTGGAATGCTATTACAATATCAATCAGAAAAATGATTTTGAAAGGCTGTTCGGAAATACTTATATCGGGCAGAATCCCACGCCGCTCAGAAATTCCTTTTTTGTGCTGCATCTGGATTTTTCTGTTGTGAGTCCGTCAGGAGACATCGCTGAAATAGAGAAAAGTTTCAATCATAGCTGCAATCTTAAGATGAAAACCATGCTGGGCTTATCAAAAGAAAGGTTTGAGGAGAAGATTGTTATTGATATTAAAGAAAAAGCAGTCGCAAGCATTCAGAAGATAGCTGATTTTATTGAGGAAAATCATCTGCCCAGTCTGTATATCATCATTGATGAATACGACAACTTTGCCAATCAACTGATTATCGCTAATAAGGACTATCTGTATAGGGAACTGACACGGGATGACAGCTTTCTGAAAACTTTTTTCAAAACCCTGAAAGAAGGGCGCAAAACCGGCGCGATTGCCAATGTGTTTGTTACCGGTGTTCTGCCGATCACAATTGATGATCTTGCATCAGGGTTCAATATCGGAAATTTCATCACGCTTGATCCGGAATTTGAGAATATGCTGGGATTCACGCAGTCCGAGACGGATTGGCTGCTGGATGAGATTTACAGGGATTATGAATTCGATCCGGCGACAAGAGAAGATGTGAACGCTCTGATCAGAAATCACTACAACGGCTATCATTTTGTCAATCCTGACGGCGAAGCGGTTTATAATTCTACGATTCTGATGTATTTTCTGCAATATTTCACCCGCCACAGAGAGATTCCCAGGTATCTGACCGATATGAATCTCAGAACGGATCTGTCATGGATCAGAAGAATCACAGGCGCGAATCCTGCAAATACGGAAGAATTTATCAACGAACTCACCATGCACGGCTGCATACGCTATGATGCGATGTATCTGGTAACAAAATTCGATATGCAGATGTTTTTTGATAAAAGCTTTTTTCCTGTATCGTTTTTCTATCTGGGAATGCTTACCAAACAGGATGACTTTTATCTGAAACTGCCCAATCTGAACATGCGGGAGATTTTTATCGAATATTTCAACGAACTTCACCGGATTGACGTATCCACAAAATATGCGGAGATGATGCAGGGATTTGTGAATACGCTGAATTTATCGCAGTTATTTTCGGATTACTGGAAACTGTATGTTTCCCAACTGCCGGAGGCGATTTTTGCTCAGGTGAATGAGAATTTTTACCGCACGACATTTTTTGAGCTTTGCAGCCGTTATCTTTCACCCTGGTTCACCTTCAATGTCGAGAGGTCATATCCGCAGGGCAGAAGCGATCTGGAATTTGTAGGAAAGTATCATGAAAAATTTGCCGGTATCCGTATGGTCATAGAATTCAAATATTTTTCAAATGCCGATTTGAGAAAGATGAAAACAACCGTGAAAAAATTCAGCATCAGGAAAGAAGACACTCTTCAGATAGCCGGATATGCCCAAGGCTTGAGAACAGAATATCCCGAAGCAAAGATTTCTCAGTATGTGATTTACTGTTTCGGAAATCAGGGGTTTAAGGTATTTAATTCAAATCTTGAAGAAAAAAAGGATATCAGCCATGAACGACAAAAAGTTCACCATTCTGATAGTTGATGATGTTCCTGAGAATATTCAGCTTGCTGCCAATATTTTGGATAAAGAGGGATATAATATTGCGTTTGCGCCTGATGGAAAATCCGCGCTGAGTCAGGTGAAAAATATCTCTTCTGATCTGATTTTGCTGGATATTATGATGCCTGAAATAGACGGATTCATGGTATGTGAGCAATTAAAAAAAGATCCGGAGACTGCAAATATTCCGATTATTTTTTTAACTGCCATGACGGAAAAAGAAAGTGTTGTCAGAGGCTTTGAACTCGGCGGCGTGGATTATATTGTCAAACCGTTTAATGATAAAGAACTGGCTGCCAGAGTAAAGACGCATCTTGCGCTGAAATATGCCAATGAAAAGCTTCGTGAGAGTGAACAGCATCTTATAGCACTCAATGCTACCAAAGACAAATTTTTTTCCATTATTGCCCATGATTTAAGAAGTCCGTTCAACGCGCTGATCAGCGGAACACAACTTCTGAAAGACTGTTATAACAGCATTGAAAAAGATACATTGGACATACTCATTGACGAACTTCATAAATCTTCAACAAATGTGTTTGCGCTTCTGGAAAATCTTCTGGAATGGGCAAGAAGTCAGAGCGGAAATATCAGCTACACACCGACAGTATTCAATCCTGATGCGCTGATCAAAACAGTAATCCCCGTATTTACAAAAAATATCAAGGATAAGAACATCCGCATTATAAATACTGTTGATCCGAACTTGTCTGTTTATGCGGATATGGATATGATTAGTACGGTTCTTCGGAATCTGTGCGGCAATGCCGTAAAATTTACTCCTGACGGCGGTTCAATCTGTTTCAGATCTTCTGAGCAAGGAAAATTTGCTGAAATCACGGTTTCAGACACCGGCATCGGCATTCCCGCAGAAGATATTGATAAGCTCTTCCGCATTGATACCAAATACTCCCAAATCGGAACAGCCGGAGAAAGAGGCACAGGATTGGGATTGATTCTGTGCAAAGAATTTATCGGAAAAAATGGCGGAACTATTCGGATTGAAAGCAAATACGGCAAGGGAAGCAGGTTTATATTTACATTGCCGAAAGATAAAATCTGAATAAAAAACTTATCACCTTTACGGATAACTCTTGACATTCACCCCACAGATATTTAAACTTACAGAAAATTAATATTGTAGCCGAGATCCGTTTTCCGAAAAACGGATGCGGGGGACCCAATTTTTCGGGGCGTATTCCTTCATGGATAAGGCACTTCCAAGCCCGAGCCCGTCAGCTAACCTCGTAGGCATCTGGAAGGGCAATAGTCCGCGCTTGAAGAGCCGCCGGTCTTGTGCCGGTGGCTTTTTTGCGTCTTAACGAATTGAAAATACAGTTTTTTCGGAGGAATTATGGTTTCTGATGACAACAGACAGCATGACAGTTTATTCACAAAATTCCGGCATGGGATCATCGGTGCGCCAAAACAGGTTAACGACCCGAATATCTTTCATAAATTATCGCTCATACCGGTTCTGGCATGGATAGGGCTGGGATCAGACGGGCTTTCATCGTCAGCTTACGGTCCTGAAGAAGCATTCCGGGCTTTGGGCAGTCATACCTATCTTGCGATTCTGCTCGGCTTGGCTACGATTATGACGGTGTTTATCATTTCCTACGCATATTCCCGCATCATTGAACATTTTCCTCATGGCGGGGGCGGATATATTGTTGCAACCCACATGCTGGGAGAAAAAGCAGGGGTTATTTCCGGCAGCGCGCTGCTGGTGGACTATACGCTGACCATCACGGTATCTGTTGCATCCTGTGTTGACGCGCTTTTCAGTTATCTTCCATTGAGTTTTCACCGGTATAAAGTTCCTTTTGCGTGTTTTCTCTGTATCGTACTTATCATCCTGAACATCCGCGGCGTAAAAGAATCCATTGCCGTGATGACGCCGATTTTCATTGTTTTTGTCCTTACCCATCTTCTTATGCTCACAGATGGAATTTTTACAAACACAGATCGTTTTATTCCCATGATTAACGAGTTCAAAGTCGGCATTCAACAAGACCTTTCTTCCATCGGAATTATCGGAATCCTGATGATATTTCTGCGTGCATATTCATTGGGCGGCGGCACATACACCGGAATTGAGGCAGTATCCAATGGTCTTCAGATTATGCGTGAGCCAAAGGTTCAGACAGGAAAAAGAACCATGCTGTATATGGCTGTTTCGCTGGCATTTACCGCCGGACTTCTCTTTTTCTGTTACGCGCTTCTGAATGTGAAGCCGACAGAAGGAAAAACGCTCAATTCTGTTTTGGCTGACAGTCTTTTTGCCGATTGGCCCCTGGGACACTGGATTGCCTTTATCACCATTTTTTCCGAAGGCGCGCTGCTTCTTGTGGCTGCACAGACCGGTTTTGTAGATGGTCCGCGAGTTATGGCAAACATGGCAGTTGACTCATGGTTTCCCCGACGCTTTGCCGCGCTTTCGGAAAGACTCACCATGCAGAACGGCGTTGTGATTATGGGCGCCGCGTCTGTCCTGCTTCTTATTTATACTCACGGATCCGTATCCGCAATGGTGGTGATGTATTCGATTAATGTTTTCCTTACCTTTTCCTTATCACAACTGGGAATGCTGCGTTTTTATATTCAGCGGCGTAAAGAAGACCGAAAATGGAAGCAGCACTTAAGTGTTCATCTGATAGGCTTTCTCCTCTGCATCACCATTCTCATGATTACAACCTTTGAAAAATTTGCCGAAGGCGGCTGGATGACATTTCTGATCACCTCAGTTGTTATCGGCGGATGTTATCTTATCCGAAATCATTATGAAAAAGTACGCACCGGCATCAGGCAGCTTGATGAAATCATGATGGATATTCCGACACCTGCTCCGGCAAATACTCAGCCTCTCAATACCGGAGATCAGACGGCGATTCAGCTTGTTTCAGGATACAGCGGCTTCGGGGTTCATACGCTGCTGTCTATTTTAAGAATCTTTCCGAAAATTTATAAGAATATCATTTTTGTCTCAGTGGCAGTTGTTGATTCCGGCTCATTCAAAGGCACTGAAGCTATGGATGCTTTGGAGCAGTCCATTCAAAACGGACTTGAAAAATATGTTGATCTGGCAAGACGGCTGGGATTTGCTGCAGATTATCGTATGCTGGTCGGAACAGAGGTAGTTGAGAGCGCAACGCAATTGTGTAAGGATGTTGTCAGAGAATTTCCTAACTCAACGGTATTTACCGGTCAGATTACATTCCGCCTTGAAAAATTCTATCATAAATTTCTGCATAATGAGACAGCGTATGCGATTCAGAGGCATCTGCAATGGGACGGAATTACGACAGTGATTATGCCGATCCGATTGACGGAAAGCTGA
>DYRC01000313.1 GCA_020718925.1 Desulfonema limicola | reverse complement strand
TATAGTTTCCCTATATATTTCCCTATAAAAATTGTTCTATCATCTTATTCCCGATTATGTTAATCTTCATAATACAATATATTAATAAGCTGATACCTTAACCGAAACAATTTATCAATGCTTTTATTTTGTAGAAAGCATCAATTATTTATCTTTGACAAAAAAATAAATTTCCTTTATTTAAATCTCTTTTCAGTGTCATAATGCCTTTGGGGTTGGGAGGCTTCAGCGGTGTTATATCTGAAAATAAAAAATGCAGGGGGGAATCTGATGAGAATTTTTATTCTGATCGTATCAATCTGTATCTGTCTTGTTTTACCGGCGTTTGCTTATGATGCAGATCGGATCGCTCTGATCATCGGAAACGGCGCGTATAAATATTCCGCGCTGATTAATCCGGTCAATGACGCCAGAGCCATGCAGAAAGTCTTAGAGTCTGTCGGATTTACGGTAATTGAAAAAGAAAATCTCAATCGTCAGGAAATGAACGACGCCATTGTCTCTTTCGGGCGGAGGCTTTCGGGCGCAAGCGTGGGGCTGTTTTTTTATGCGGGACACGGGGTTCAACTGAGCGGAAAAAACTATCTGATTCCGGTCGGCGCGAGTTTTACGGATGAAAAAGAGGTCATGCAGAAAGCTATTGACGCCAATCTGGTCATAAATCAGATGGGCGGAGAATCTGCCCGGCGCACCAATATTATTATTCTGGATGCCTGCCGCGTAACCTCTTTATTCAGAAGCTTTCGCGGGGGACGACAGGGATTGGCGCACATGGACGCGCCGGTAGGCACGCTGATTGCCTATTCGACGGGACCCGGCAGAGAAGCCGTTGACGGACCCGGCACAAACAGTTGCTATACGGCTGAATTGATAAAAGAAATACCCAAGCCCGGCTTGAGGCTTGAAGATGTATTTAACCGGGTTCGCAAGGCGGTTCGGCTGAAAACCAATGGACAGCAAGTGCCGTGGGAGTCAACATCGTTAGAAGGCGCGTTTTATTTTCTGCCGTCTGGTGAACGTCCGGTAATGGCTGCGGAAGCAGCGCCGACACCGGCGTATCAGACGGCACCGCCGAAGCAAGCCGCCAAGCCTGTGTTGCAGAAAGCTGATGATGAGATATGGGTTGAGCCGACAACCGGCATGGAATTTGTCTGGACGCCCAAAGGCTGTTATCGGATGGGGTGCGGAGCAGGAGGCGGGGCGTGTGAAGAAGATGAAGTTCCTGTTCATAAGGTATGTGTTGATAGCTTCTGGATGGGGCGATATGAAGTTAGCAACGAGCAGTTTTTGGCGTTTATCAACGATCTGGATGGCAGAGGTCCCGCGGGCGAATCATGGTTCAAAACAAAAAACGATGATGTGAACAGCCCGATTATCGGCAGTATCGGAAATTTTCAGATCGAAGGAAAATACCGCAAGCATCCGGTTATCGGCGTATCTTGGTATGGCGCAAAAGCATTTATGACGTGGCTTTCCAACAAAACCGGAAAAACCTTTGATCTGCCTACCGAAGCTCAGTGGGAATACGCCTGCCGCAGTTGCGGACAGCCTGAAATGTATTCCGGCGGAAATGATATTTTGCGGCTGGGCTGGACATCAGGCGCAACAGCGCTTCCGGTCGCTAGCAAATCATCTAACGGAATCGGTATCTTTGATATGAGCGGCAATGTCTGGGAATGGACGCGGGATGTGTATAAAAAAGACGCTTACAATACGCATGTTCTCAACAATCCTGTGGAAATGTATGCGTCTGATACCGGCTCCGGCGCGTCCAGAGTGATTCGGGGCGGCAGTTTTCGCTATGAAGGCGCACATGCGCGGTGCAGCAATCGCGGCAGCCACCGCATTGCCGGTCAGACCCGTGATTTGGGTTTTCGGGTGATGATGTATCCGTTTTCAAGAACGCCGATACGTTCTCACACCATCAAAATGGTCAGTCAGGGCTTTTAACCGCCCTTTTTTCGCAATACCTGTAATTTATCCGGCTGCGGAGTTGCCTTTTTTTCCCGGAGATTCAGTTGTTCCAATTTGGGTCTGGCGTTCCCCGCAGCCGGGCTTGAGGGATGTTCTCTCACGACCCGCTCAAACAGGGTCCGGGCATTTCCCGGATCATCTAAGGACAGATACGCGTTGCCAATCATCAGCAGAGCGTCCGGGACTTTGCTGCTTTTCGGAAATCTGACGACCACCTCTTTGAAAATGCTGATGGCGTCATAAAAATTATTCTGAGCAAACAGACATTCTCCTATCCAGTAAGTGGCGCGGTCGCTCAATCGGTGTTTGGGATAATTTTCCAAAAACGCGCTGAACTGAGCATACGCTTCTTTATATTTTTTCTGCTCATAAGCATTCAATGCCTGCTGATAAAGCTTTTCGCCTGAATCCGCCTCTTTTTCCTTTTTCGGAATCGGCGTGATCTGACGTTTTGCCGCAGCCTTATCTTCTTTTTCAGGCGTGGATTTTTGCAGATACGCCATCCAATACCGCGCATTATCGGAAAGCTCATGATTCGGATATTGTTCAATCATGGTATCCAGCATGGTGATGGCTTTTGAGGGATTTTTCTGATGATGATACATATCCAATGCCTGATGATAAAGGATTTCAGCCCCTTGTTCATCTGCGCCTCTTCGTTTGGAATTTCTTTCAATAAATGCTATCCAGTTGTATGCCTTGTCTGTCATGGCATGGCGGGGGTAACGCCGGACAAATTCATTGAACAATGTCTTTGATTCCTGATGATTTCGGCGATAATATGCAGATATAGCCTGATTATATAAACTTTCCGCAGAACCGGCGGTTTCCCGGTGATCCGTGTTTTTTTCAATAAATATGATCCACTTTGCGGCTTTATCTGCCATTGAATGGTCGGGATAAGTGATTTCAAATTGTCTGAATAACGATGCCGCCCCCTCATAGTCTTTCCGATAATAAGCCGTCAAAGCTTGCTGATAAAGCTTCTGAGCAGAATCGTATGAAAAAATCTTTTTTTCATGGGCAGTTTCATCTGTGGCATCATCTGCTGCCATGATTCGCCATAGCGGATTTATGGAAAGCAGGACAAGCGTCAGCACTCCGATAATCATCACTATTCTGTTTTTCATGTAATTTCCTTCAATCACCTGAAATCAACGGCTCGCATTATGCCTGTAATGGAAAAACGATGCCGAAGGTGTATTTTTACCATATAATTGACATTAATCAAGCAAATATCAATGAGCTTTGAAAAAATAAGGAGACACATCATGCTTGAACCCCGCTATATCCCCAAACGCAGTCGCTCTGTTACCCGGCTATGATTAGGCGCACCGCCCATCTTACGAACAGATGCCAAAGCCATCAAAGGCTGAAATGCGGCGGGCTGGTTCATTGACTTTTTCCGAAAATATGGTATTGTTATATATTTACTTAAATAAGGAGGTATAAATGTCAGATTCCGTTTATTGCACAAAATGTATTCTGAAAAAGGACACCCCGGAATCAGGTTCGATGCTGCCGGAGAATGTTCTTTATGCAGCGGAAGCTCTGTGGGAATGGATTATGTAGAAAAATATACCGCTATCGTAGATCATTATGAAAAATTCATGTCCTCTCCACAGGTCAGCGAAGGCGAATACGACTGCCTGCTGATGTTGAGCGGCGGCAAGGACAGCATGTATATGCTCAACAAGCTGAAGAGCGAGACGCCCAAGCGGATCATCGCATATACTTACGATTTGCCTTACGAAAGCAGGAATGCGATAAAGAACATAAAAGAAATCAGTCGGTTGATAGATGGCGACTATATTTCCTTCTCTTCTTATTCAAAGCATAAACAACTGATGCGGAAGGTTTTTTTATCAGACAAAAATAACACACCCCTGCCCCTCTCAAGAGGGGATTCTCAGTTCAGAGCCGAAAAAACGCCCTGTGCGATCTGCTCATCCTATCTGATCGCGTCAGCCTGCTTTATGGCAATGAATCTGAAAATTCCTTATGTTCTTTATTGCGCGGATCCGATACAGATGCTCGGCGTTGAGACAGATTTGAAGAAAGTCATTGAATTGCTGGCGTCTCATCTCGGATGGGATTTTTTAGACGAGCTGATGGGGAAGAAAGCACACCGGGTCATGGAGATAGACAGCAAAGATTTGCCTTCGGTGGTGTTTCCTTATGTTGCAATGATGAACTCCTACGACAAAGAAAGCATCATCAAAGAATTGGAAAGACTTGGGAAACTGCTGCCGAGTTCTATGGGAACCATGTGTTCTCTGTATCCGATTCTGGAGTATTATTCATACAAAAACTATGACTGCTGCATTGATTCGCTTGAATATGCGGTCAGTGCCAGAAAAGGCGTTTCCTCCAGAGACACGCTGATCCGATTGACAGGCGAATATAAAAAAATCATTATGGAAATTGCGGTAAAAGCGCAGTTAAGCGATCATGACAAAACCATTATCCGCAGATTTGCCGACAAGGTTCATCCGAACTCGGAAACAGACGCCGAAGCCATGTATCGGCAGATCATATCGCTCAGAAGCGTGGCGCATGAATTGGGAATATTCGATGATTTGGTGGCAAATACGGCTGCTTATAAAAAAGCCGAAGAGGAAAAATTTCTCAATTCGGTAAAAGGCGAAATCGGGGAAGATTTTTA
>DYRC01000038.1 GCA_020718925.1 Desulfonema limicola | reverse complement strand
CTTGTGCCGAACTCGACTTTCCAATCACTTTCACAGAATCCGGGAACCGAAGACACAAACAAGCGTCCGTTGTTCTCTCTGGTATCACAGAATCCGGCTTACGGCATGTATCTGGGGCAGATGGCAGATATCAACGGCATGGGCAGGGCGTATTCTTATGAGGATAAAGATGCCGCAACTTCGGACTGGGATTTCAATGATTTAATCGTTCAGATCACCGGCGCGGAGAGCAGTCTTCCGAGTCTGGATTCTCTGGTCGGCAGGACTGAAACGAGATCGAAACGGGATAAGCGTGATAACAGTTTCACGGACTGGAGAACAAACTCCGAACTCGGTCAGATGATTATGGCTCATATCGAAGCTCCGGCTCCGACTTCCGATACGGTAAGCATGACCGTAACGCTCAATCTTCCGGCAACGCTGCTGGTCTATGACCCGAAAGATAATGTTATCGGCAAAGACGGCGGATATGTTGCGGGCGCAATCTTTGAACTGAAAGCAGACGGAACTCAGACGGTTACATTCCCGAATCTGAATCCGGGCAATTACCGCGTGGCAATTCAGAGCGCGGCAACTGCTCAGGGAATGCTGACGGTTAAGACGTATCAGGGCAGCACGGAACTTTCATCGGCAGCGGCTGCGGTGAATATCGCGCCCCGTCAGATTCTGACTACGACAATATCGGCAGGCGGGCAGCCTCCGGTTGTCGGATCGCTGAATGCTGCGGCAAGCTATGATTTCAACGGAGACGGCGTTACGGACAACACGGATGTCGGAATGCTTGTGAAGCATTGGAACTCATGCAGAGGACAGCAGAAATACGATGCGTTCTTTGATGTCAATGATGACGGGTGCATCACAGTAGCGGATATTATGACGGTATTGAATGCCAAGACTTTGAAATAATATCAAATCGCTTTCAGACTCACCTAACCCCCCGGCCCCCTTCCCTGAAAGGGAAGGGGGAGACATCGTACCTACTCCCCTCTCCGTTTCGGAGAGGGGTTGGGGGAGAGGTCGGGGAGGGGTGAGGTTTCACGGCTTGTCGTTTTTTCCTTTATACTGCAATATCCTGATTGTATCTTCAATCTCTTCGGCAGATACGGTTTTCCGAAGAGATTCCATCTGCATCATCACATTGGAAAACCGAACCCCTTCCGCCGCGCTGATCCATGCCAATTGCAGCCGCTCCGGTCTGATGCCGCGCTTTTCCATTTTTTTGTGAATTTTACCCACCCGCTTTTCTGTCCAGTGATTGGCGTTGATATAATGGCAGTCTCCGATATGGCATCCGCTCACCAACACCACCGGCGCGCCCTTTTCATAAGCATGCCAGATAAATTTTTCATCCACGCGCCCCGAACACATGGTTCGTATCAGCCGGACATTTGCCGGATACTGAAGCCGGGAAACGCCTGCATAATCCGCGCCTGCATAAGAACACCAGTTGCAGGCAAATGTCAGAACCTTATCCTGAGCATTTTCCGCAAGCAGGGTGTCAATCTGACTGGTAATCTGCTGATCCGTAAAATGATTCATCACAATCGCGCCGAAAGCGCATTCCGCCGCGCAGGTTCCGCAGCCTGCACACGCCGCCGTGTTCACTTTGGCAGGAATTTTGTTCTTCACATCCACCGTAATCGCATTATACGGACAGACTTCCGCGCATTTTCCGCAAGCCTTGCAATGTTCCTCAATGACTTCCGATGTAATCGGCTCGGACAAAATCATTCCGTTGTGCATCAGGCGGATAGCTCTGGCGGCTGCCGCAGAGCCTTGAGTTACGCTCTCTTTGATGTCTTTGGGACCTTCGGCGCATCCGGCAAAGAAAATGCCCCGCGTTGCCGAATCCACCGGCTGAAGCTTGGGATGCGCTTCAAGATAAAATCCATCCGGCGTCAGTTGAAGCCCCAGCATTTCCTGAAGTTTCTGGGTTCCGGCAGACGGTTTTATGCCCAACGCCAATACCAGCATATCCAGATCATGATATTCGATTTTGCCGCTCGCTGTGTTTTCCAATGCCACGCGCATACTTCCATCTGAAAGTTCTTCGACCAAGCCGGGCAGCCCGCGCAAATACTGAACACCCAAGCTTCTGCTGCGGGTGTATAAATCTTCAAATCCTTTTCCGAAAGCACGGATGTCAATGTAAAAAACCTTGATCTCCATATCAGGATGATGCTCTTTCAATACCAGCGTACTTTTGATGGTGTTCATGCAGCAGACATTGGAGCAGTATTGTCCGCCTTTGCGCTTGGAACGCGATCCGACACACTGAATAAATCCTACTGATTTCGGCTGTTTTCTGTCTTTAGGGCGTATCAAATCCCCCTTTGTGGGACCGCCCGCATTCACCAGCCGCTCAAATTCAAGGCTGGTAACGACATTTTCAAATCTTGTATAGCCGTATTCATCCATTTCTTTGGGATCATAAGGATCAAGCCCCGTAGCCACAACAATTGAGCCTACTTTCACATTGATTTCTTCATCCGAGCTGTGAAACTGAATGCACTTTTTCTGACATACTTCCAGACACTTGGAACAGCCCCGCCCCATACACTCATTCATGTTGATAAGATATGAAGACGGAACCGCCTGCGGAAACGGAATATAAATGGCTTTGCGCGAAGACAGCCCCACATTGAACTCATCCGGAAACACCACCGGACAGACCTTTGTGCAATCTCCGCATGAGGTACAGTTTTTTTCATCCACATACCGCGCCCGCTTGACAATTTTTACATCAAAATTTCCCACATAACCTTTGACATCAGCGACCTCACTCATGGTGAGAACCTTTATATTGGGATGCCGACCGGCATCCGCCATTTTCGGTCCCAAAATTCAGATGGAGCAGTCCATTGTGGGAAAAGTTTTATCCAACTGCGCCATAACGCCGCCGATAGACGGATTTTTTTCAACCAGAAACACCTCATACCCGTTATCTGCAAGATCAAGCGCGGTCTGAATACCGGCAATTCCGCCGCCGATAACCAGCGTACGTTTGGTCAGGGGAATCGCTTGGGGAAAAAGCGGAGAAAGCAGACCGACCCTTGAAATGGACATTTTTACCAAATCTTCGGCTTTGAGCGTAGCAGCTTCAGGTTCGTTGATATGAACCCAACTGCACTGCTCCCGAAGATTTGCCATTTCAAGCATAAAGGGATTGAGGTCTGCCTGCTTCATCATCTTGCGGAAAGTCGGCTCATGCAGTCGCGGCGAACATGACGCCACCACAATCCGATCAAGTCCGTGTTCCCGGATATCTTCCCGAATTTCCGTCTGTCCCGGTTCTGAGCAGGCATAAGTAATATCTTTGGATACCACCACATCCGGAATATGTTTTGCGGTTTCGGCAACCTTTTCACAATCAACGGTTTTGGCAATATTCAGCCCGCAGCGGCACACATACACGCCGATACGGGGATTACTATCATTTGACGGTTTTGCACCGTTTGCTGTTGTCATGTTTCAACGTCCTTTGTTTTTCTGTATCGGCTTACCATAAATAAACCGCCAGAGATTAGATTTTAAATATAGCTGAACATCATATTTGCTGTAAATAAAAAAAGAACGGTTTTCAGGGCGTTCGGAATCAGATTATTTTTTTACAGACACCAAGACAAATTTATCTGTCAACTGACGCAGATTATCTGAAAGCTCGGTTAAAATTTTGCTGATCAAAGATAAATGGCTGATAGACCGCGAACTCTGCTCCGCGCCTTTATCAATTTCTCTGAGTGCGATTAAAACCTGTTCGCTGGCGATTTTTTGCTGCTGAGTTGAGAGCGAAATCTGTTTTGCCGCATCCACCGTTGTCTGAGAGCCTTTCACAATATCGGTAAGCTTTGCGGCGGTCTGCGTTGAATATTCCAAGCCCTGAAGAATGCCTCGGGTGCTTTTTTCCGAAGCCACAATCATATTATCCACAGCACTTTGAATTTCGCTGATTTTGCTTTCGATTTCATCCGTGGATTCCATCACGCTGTCTGCAAGCCGCCGAATTTCCATTGCCACCACGCCGAAGCGCTTGCCCGCATCTCCCGCGCTTGTGGCTTCCAGCGCGGCATTGAATGCGATCAGCTTGGTCTGGTCTGTAATGGTATTAATGATTTCCATCACTTTGGAAATTTCTTTGGATTTTTTTCCTAAATCAATAATCTGGCTGATATTTTTCTGATTGTCTTTATGAATATCATCCATTTTTACCATGATATTTTTGACCGCATCCGCGCCTTCTTTGGTGTTTTGCAGAGATTTGTCCGCAATTTTGGCAACAGAATCGGAATGTTCGGCAATCTGAGTAAAAGAAGAAGACAACTGCGCCATTGTAGCGGTAATCTGAGACACGGAAGCAGACTGCTCGGAAGCAATAGATGCCTGATCGCTGATTTCCGAAGATATATCGCTGATTGAACCGGTGAGCTTTTGCGCGGTATCGGAAATCATAGAAATAACTTCTCTGAATCGCTCCGCCATCAGCTTGAGAAAATTCAATAACTGACCGATTTCATCTTCCCGGCGGCTGTTCACGCTGACCGTCAGATCATAAGTCGAAAGCCGCTGTGCTGCTTCGGACGCTCTTCGGATCGGCTTTACAAACACGATATGCGTGATAAACACAACGCCAATTCCGATCAGAATAAAAAACGCGCACCCGGCAGCAATCAGCACTTTCAGAAGAGATTCAGTATGACAGCCTTTGTCGTTTTTCGCAGCCTGATCCGACAGCGTATCTGCAATATAACCCGATTGAATGGCGATATTTACCGCACCGATGATTTTGCCGTTTTTTTTCACCGGATGCGACAAAACAAATTCGGGGGATTGACGCATCACGATTTCTTCTTCGGAAATGATAAAGATATTTTCATAGTACGGATGCTGAGTTCGGATATCGTGCAGATATTTCCGGCTCTCCCGGATTATTTCAGAATTTTTCGGGTCAGAGCAGGCTTCGATGATAACCCGCTGCTCTGCAATCGTTTTTGCGACAGCCCTCTGCGCGTCCATCCATGTCTGCATCCCTGAAGAAAGACGATGACGCATATCTTCATATAATTGCCGATGCTGACGGATAATATTATCTTTCTCAAAATAATACAGGATCGCGCCGGAAATGATCAGCAATGTGAATATCAGCGGAATAATGCGTAAAATATAGCAAATAACAATTTTATGTTTCATATACCAGCCTGTACGGATCAACGAGCAAAATGATGTTTTCATCTTTGACTGCCGCTGCCCAGAACGGAGAATCAGCATAACAAAACCGAATCAGGGGCGGCATTGGGCGAATCTCATCTATGGAAATCGGCAATCCGACATCTTCCGGATGCTCAATAAGAATGGCAAATTTTCGGTGTTCATCTTTGATATAAATCGCCATCGGAGATTGATAAACGACTTTTTCCCGAAACGAAAATTTCTCATCAAATCGGAACAGTTCCGCCCCCCGCCTGTCTGTCTGATCTGCGCGGCGGATTTCGGAAATCGTATCTGTATCTATTCCCAATCTGACACCGCCTATATCGAATATCAGGATTCGGAGTTCTTTGATATCAGCCATTTATACATCATATCCGAAATTTTGCAAAAATTTTGCCGATGTCCAACAGCGTTACATATTTGCCATTATACAGGGTTTCACCGCCGACCGCAAATTCTTTTACCGATTTATCCAATGTTGACATCGGCGGCTTGACAGAACTCACCGGCACGGATAAAACATCTTCCACCGAATCCGCCAATATCCCGGAACGAATCTCTTTATCCGCCGCAATCATAATGCGGGTCTTTCTGCTCATCCGGGTTTCAGGAATACCGAGCATTTTATGAAGATTGATGACAGACTCAATATCGCCCCGAACATTGATAATGCCGATGATGGAATCAGGACAGCCCGGCACAAGGGTAATTTTTTCATAAGGCAGTATTTCTTTGACATGATGCCCGTAAAACGCATAAAAATCATCGCCTAACGTAAAAATGACCAGCTCGGACCTTTCTTCGGCAGTCTCCGCGCTCTGCGCCTGATGCTTTCTTTTTTCGACTTCAGCCAATATCTGTTTGTTTTTGGTGTTATCCGGCACTGTTTCTGACTCCTGATTTCAAGAAAAATTTCACCTATCGTAAAAAATACTGGTAAAAATTTCAACTCTCTTTTAAAATCATCAAAATTATTTTCGGAAAGGAACTTATGCTGATGCAAATATTTAATATCAGAATACGCTGGATCATTTTGCTGCTCATCCTGATTGCCGCATGTATTCATCGTCCGGAGGAAAAAAACATCGTGCCTGAAAAAAACATAGAACCTGCAAAAGAAGAACGTACGCCGATTCAGCATCATGTTGCCGGCACAAGCGTTGAAAATCGTCCAATCAAAAGCCTTGTTATCGGCGAAAGCGGCGCGACAATTCTGATTATTGCCGGTATTCATGGCGATGAATGCGAAGGCACACCACTGGTATGGCGGCTGGCAGGATATTTTTATGACCACCCCGAACTGCTGGAGGGCAAAAAACTGATTCTGATGCCCGAAGCCAACCCTGACGGCTGTTTTCATGGGTACAGATATAATGTCAATCATGTTGACTTAAACCGCAATTTTCCGTCTTCCAACCATACTGCCGGGCGGAATTACGGAAAAAAATCTCTGTCTGAGCCGGAAACCATTGCGCTTGCCAAAACCATCAACCAGAACAAGCCGCAGCGCATCATTACGCTTCATCAGCCATTAGCCTGCATTGACCATGACGGTCCCGCAGAAGAACTTGCAAAGCATATTGCCCAGCATACCGATCTTCCAATTTGTAAACTGGGCGCGAAGCCCGGATCGTTGGGAAGCTATGCGGGCGTGAATATGAATATTCCCGTTATCACGATTGAACTGCCCCCTTCGGCAAAAGACGTTTCGCCGGATATGCTCTGGAAACAATACGCAGACGCGCTGATTTCCGCTATTGTATATCCGATTGAAGCAAAATAAAATAATCAGCGATCCACTGAAAAAGTTCTGGGCAGCGGCGGCAGAATGCCCTGATTTCTGAAAATCATCATGCCCACCATTGCCGCGCCGAATACCAGCATTCGGGCATTGGCAAACCCGCGAAACGCTTCAGGCAGCCCGACCAGCAGAAACGCGCCCAAAATCACGCCGGGAATGCTCCCTGATCCGCCCAGAATAATCAGCGTGAACATCACGACCGATTCCCAGAAGCTGAAAGATTCCGGGGCGATAATGGTCATTTTTGCCGCAAAAATATTTCCCGTCATCCCTGCCCATGCCGCGCCCAGCACAAATACCGCCAGCTTGTAATGCGAGGTATCAATGCCGCTTCCTTCCGCAGCTACGTCATCATCTCGCAGATAATTCAACGCCCTTCCGAAGCGCGATTTTTCAAGCTGATCAAATAAGAAAACCGTGAGTGCGACCAGAAACCAGATCAGATAGAAAAACTGCTCCGGTTTTCGGATAATCAAGCCGAACAACGTGGGACGGGAAATTCCGAAAATGCCGTTTGCGCCGCCGGTAATTACCAAATGCTCCAACATATTAAATATATCAAGAATACCCAGCCCGAATATTCTGATAAGAATGCCTTTTATCCAAGCAGGAAGATGAATACTTAAGTCATTAATCAGAGCGATTCGCACAATTTCGCCCACGCCGATAGTTACAATGCAAAGATAATCGCCTCTGAGATGAATAATGGGGCGGGCAATCATCGCTGCAAACAGCCCCGCGCTGAGTCCGCAGACCGGAATCAGCCATAAAATGGGAATCTGAAAGCGGGTGTTTAAAATCGCAGCAGTATAAGCACCTACGGCATAAAACGCCGCATGTCCCAGATTGAACAAGCCTGTATGCCCCACAATCAGATTCAGGCTGAGTCCCAGAATCGCATACAAGCCTACGCTGTTCAGAACATCCACCCAATAAGTATCCAAAAACAGCGGAGAGCCAAGCAGGATTACCGATAAAACAATGTAAATCATCATTCGGGGTTTCATCATATTTTCTCCGCCACCCGTTCTCCGAAAAGTCCGGTCGGGCGAAACATCAGAATCAGGATCAGCACGCAGAAGGCAATGGCGTCTTTCCATGCAATTGAAAGATATGCCGCGCCCATAGCTTCAATGACTCCCAGTAAAATTCCGCCCATCATTGCGCCCGGAATATTGCCGATACCGCCCAAAATGGCTGCGGTAAAGGCTTTGAGTCCGTAAACCCAGCCCATCGTGAAATTAATCTGTCCGTAATATAAGCCGACCATCAGTCCCGCCGCCCCGCCTAACGAGGGACCGATCAGAAACACAATCATAATCACCTTGTCCACATCAATGCCCATGAGCCGTGCCGCGCCCTGATCAATTGCCGCTGCCCGAATCGCCGTGCCGATTCTGGTTTTCTGGATGAAAAAATACAATGCCAGCATGAGAATTATCGAAGTCATCAAAATCAGAATCCGCATCAGGGGAACAGATACGCCGAAAATATGAATGGCAACTTTGGGCAGAATATCCTGCGGATAGACCTGAAATCTTGCCCCGTAAATCAGCATGACCATATTTTGAAGAAAAATCGAAGCACCGAGCGCGGACACCACTGCGGACAATCTTGGCGATTCTCTTAACGGGCGGTATGCTGCGCGATCCAAAACAACGCCGATAATTCCGACAAGTGCCATAACCATCACGGCTAAAAGCAATACGCCGGTAATATTGCCGACATGCTCGGTCAAGCCTATCGAACTCAGGATAGACAGCCCCAGATACGCGCCGATGGTGAACAAATCGCCATGTGCGAAATTAATCAGCTTTAACACGCCGTAAACCATCGTATATCCTAATGCAATCAAAGCGTAAATCCCGCCGACTGCCAAGCCATTGGTGAATTGCTGAAAAAATTCTTCCATAATCTCAATCCATCCGATAGTTTGGGGCTTCTTTGGTGATAATCACGTCATGGACATGGCTTTCGCGCAACCCTGCCGCGCTGATTCTGATAAATGTTGCCTTCTGCCGCAGCTCTTCAATATCTTTACAGCCTACATAGCCCATGCCCGCTTTCAGTCCGCCGACCAATTGAAACAGAATATCAGACAGCCGCCCGCTATACGGAACCCGTCCCACAATGCCTTCGGGAACAAGCTTGTTTTCTTCAGGTTCATCTCCCTGATAATAGCGATCTTTAGAGCCTTGCTTCATGGCTTCCAAAGACCCCATGCCGCGATAGACCTTGTAGCTTCTGCCCTGAAACAGAATCAACTCGCCCGGACTTTCCTCAGCACCGGCAAACAATCCGCCGACCATCACCGAATGCGCGCCTGCGGCAATGGCTTTGGTGAGATCTCCTGAAAACTTCAGCCCCCCGTCTGCAACAATCGGCACTCCGGTCTGATCAGATACCGCTTTGCAATTCATAATCGCCGTAACCTGCGGAACGCCGATGCCTGCCACAATCCGGGTGGTGCAGATGGAGCCGGGTCCGATCCCTACTTTGATTGCATCAACTCCGGCTTTCACCAAATCTGCCGCGCCTTCGGCAGTTGCCACATTGCCTGCGATCAGTTCAATTCCGCTGAAGGTGCTTTTAATAGCTTTGACCGCCTCAATCACATTTTTGGAATGACCGTGAGAGGTGTCAATCACAATCACATCAGCCCCGGCTTTTAATAAGACTTCGGTGCGCTGAATCATATCCGTCCCCACGCCGACCGCCGCGCCGACTCTGAGTCTTCCCCGCGCGTCTTTACAGGCATTGGGATACTTTCTGATCTTTTCAATATCCTTGATGGTAATCATGCCGGTCAGACGTCCGGCTTTATCCACGACCAGCAATTTTTCAATCCGGTGCTGATGCAGCATTTTTTTGGAATCTTCCAGTGAAATGCCTTCTGACACCGTAACCAGATCCTCTTTGGTCATGACTTCGGATACTTTTTTATTCAACTCGGTTTCAAAGCGGAGATCGCGGTTGGTAACAATTCCGACCAGCTTATCGCCCTGGGTAACCGGAAGCCCGGAGATGTGATACTGCTCCATCACCTTCAGCACCTCGGCAATAGACTGATCCGGATGAACCGTAAGCGGATCGATAATCATGCCGCTTTCGGATTTTTTAACCTTATCCACCTCTTTTGCCTGCTCTTCAATGCTTAAATTGCGGTGAATAAAGCCGATTCCGCCTGCGCGAGCCATGCTGATAGCTGCGTGGGATTCTGTTACCGTATCCATAGCTGCGCTGGTGATGGGAATATTCAGTTCAAGGTTTCGGGTAAGCCGGGTGCGGGTGTTGACATCTTTGGGCAAAACATCGGAATACTTGGGAATAAGCAAAACATCATCAAAAGAATACGCTTCTTCAGGGACCTTGGTCGCCATGGTTCTGTCCTCCTGATAGTATGAAAGTCTGATAAATAATAACAGATAGGCGCGTCTTTATCAATCTTTAATTCTTTTGAATAAGAAAATCTGAAAGGGGGGATTTGATGATCACAGAAAAACGAAAGAATGAACCCCGAAGGATGATGACGCCTTCGGGGCATTCATACTTTGCCGTAATTCCACATTTAAACGGACTGGTTACAGAATGAGACTTATCGCCCTATTTTACTCCTGATATATTCCCTTCCCATTCCGGCTACCACGCCTACCGTATTTTTTGCCACAGTCGCCAATCCGCCCACGGTATGTGTTCTGCATCTGCTCAGTTCTTTAGAACACCCACGCGCCGAAGCCGCCCAGGGTCCCGCTCCTTTGGCACATAAATCAAATTTCTTATCACATGAAAGCCCGCTATTCAACCCCGTTTTCACCGAAAAAGCCATTTCGCCCTCCTTTTTAAGAAACACAATATAACCAGAATGCTTCATTTTCGTCAATCCCCTCCTGAAATGAAGGAAATTTTTGGGGACGTATAACATAGTTTTAAAAACTTCGCTATATGAAACATATTGACAAAAAGAACAAAATATCATAGAACCCTTACCATAGTGATGAGCGGGCATAGCTCAGTTGGCAGAGTACAAGCTTCCCAAGCTTGGTGTCGCGAGTTCGAACCTCGCTGCCCGCTCCATCCGGGAACCGCCATTTTTTTTGGGTAAAGGGTGTTAAAGATGTCAGTCCTTATTATGAATCTTACGCGCGTTCAACAGGCAATTTTTATGCGATAGATAAACAGCGTCAAAATAGGACGAAGGTCTGCTTACACAAAGACGGGCGGGGATGCCCGTTTTTTTATTTTTTTGGCTTTAAGATGATGAATATTCAGGAATATGAAAAGAAAATAGTCCGCCGGATATGGGAATTGTCCGAGCCTCTGTGTCAGTCCGAGGGAATGGAACTGGTTCATGCAGAGTATCGGCGTGAGAGTGCGGGCAGAATTCTTCGCCTTTATATTGACAAGCCCGGAGGCGTCCGGGTGGATGATTGCGCGTCTGTCAGCCGCCAGTTAAGCGATATATTGGATGCAGACCCGGAATTCGAGCATGGCGGTCAGTATAGGCTTGAGGTGTCGTCTCCGGGAACGGATCGTCCGTTGGGAAAACCTTCGGATTTTGATCGGTTTAAGGGAGTTATGGCAAAAATCAGAACTGCCCAGCCTGTGAACGGGCAAAAAAATTTTCAGGGAGTTCTGGCAGGCATCACTCAGGGGACGGTGATACTTACGGCTGAGGGTAAGACATATTCCATACCCGTTGAACAAATTACCCGTGCGCGGCTTGTCAATTACAACGGAGAAAAAAAATGTTCATAGCAGATATCAAACGGGTCATCGATCAGGTCAGCCGGGACAAGGGCATTAATCCCGATCTTCTGATTAAGGCTGTGGAAGAAGCCATTCGGTCCGCTGCCCGGAAAAAATTCGGAAGCAAAATTGATATTGAAGTAAAATACAATGACGCTGCCGGGGAAGTGGAAGTGTTTCAATTTCGGGAAGTGGTTGAAACCATCACAGACGCTGATCTTCAAATCAGTTATGAAGACGGATTGAAATTAGACCCGGAGTGCGAACCCGGAGACAGTCTGGGCATCAAAATAGACGCCGGTATTTTCGGAAGAATTGCCGCGCAGTCTGCCAAGCAGGTCATCATTCAGAAAATGAAGGACGCGGAAAGAGACGCGGTGTATACCGGTTTTATTGAGCGCAAAGGCGAGATTATCAACGGTATCGTGCAGCGCATTGAAAATGGCAATCTGATTGTGAATCTGGGGCAGACCGAAGGAATACTTCCGACCAAAGAACAGGTTCCCAGAGAAATGTATCGCAGAGGAGATCGGGTTCGGGCATATATTATGGATGTCCGCCATGAAAATCAGGGACCTCAGGTGATTTTATCAAGAACTCATCCGAGTTTTCTGATTGCGCTGTTCAAAACCGAAGTGCCGGAAATCAGCGAAGGCATTGTCAGCGTGATGGGCGCGGCACGTGAGCCGGGCAGCCGATCCAAAATTGCGGTCTCTTCCAATGACGCGGATATTGATCCGGTCGGCGCGTGTGTGGGTATGAAAGGCAGCCGGGTTCAGACCGTAGTTCAGGAACTCAGGGGCGAGAAAATAGATATTATTACATGGCATGTGGATCCGGCAAAATACGTCTGTAACGCGCTTGCACCGGCTGAGATTTCCAGAGTCATTATTGATGAACAAAACAAAACAATGGAAGTGATTGTACCGGATGAGTCTTTATCCGTAGCTATCGGAAAAAAGGGTCAGAATGTGCGATTGGCATCGCGTCTGACCAAATGGAGATTGGATGTCAAAAGCGAGTCCAAGTATAATCAGGCGATGAAAGAGGGATATAACTCTTTGGTATCTTCGGGGATCAGCATCAGTCTTGCTGATGCGCTCTATGAAAAAGGTTTTTATTCGGTTCAAGAAATTCGGAATGCCGGAATAGAAGACCTGCTTCAGGTCAGAGGAATGAATGAGGAAGAAGCCCGGAAACTTATTGAGCTTGCGAAAGGCTCTGATGAAAGCTGATGCTTTTTTTATAAGGAGGACGGATGGCAAAAATCAGAGTAAATGAACTTGCCAAAGAATTGAATATGAAGCCGAACACGCTGTTGGATAAGCTGACAAAGATGAATATTTCTGTCAGAAGCCATGTCAGTCCGTTAGAAGATGATGTGGTGGCGAAGGTTCGGGCAGAAGTTCGCAGCAGACAAGCGGATGGCGGCGGGCAGGCGCAAGATAAAAAGACGGTGATCCGGCGACAGAAACGGCGATACCCTAAAAAATATCCCGGCTCCGAAGGGGGGGGCGATCCTCAGATTCGGAAAGAAGTACAGTCAACAGGGACAGAATCCGAAAAAGAGCCTAAACCGGATCATAGCCCTGTTTCTGAGGGAAAAGAAACGCCTTCGGCACAGGAAGGGGAAAATAAAACGGAAGTTTCAGGCGTTACTGCCCCCAAAACGGAGGACAGCCGCCCGAATTTTGTGAAAAGAGAAGAAAAAAATTATAGCGGCGGAGATAAAAAGAAATTCAGACCGGACAAAAATGCACCCTATCCGAAGTTCGACAAGTCAGGCAGAAAGAAAAAAAGAATCAGAAAAGATATGCCTGCAAAGATTATCAAACTGCCGACTCCTGAAGAAGTAAAAGCGGCAGAAGTCAGTGCTTTGGCTAAAAAGACAGAGGCAGAAAACAAAAAGGCACCTCCTGTTGTGTCGAGAAGACCGGAAAGATCCGAACGAAGACCGGAACGTCAGGACAGACCGGAAAGAAAACCGGAACGTCAGGAAAGACCGGAAAAACCGGCACCTCCTGCGGATACTCCGCCGGTTACGCCTACGCCTGACAAGACGGATAGAAAAAAGAAAAATAAGAAATGGAAAAAAACGCCGGAAGAAGAAAGTGCCGATAAGAATTTTTCCAAAAAGAAAATTACGTTCAAGCGCAAGGAAGTGGTTGAAGGGGCGGAGTTGTATGCCGGAGGAGAGCAGCAGCGCATCCGCAAAGCCAGAAAAGCGGCTAAAGTAAAACCGGTTCAGCCGGTTCATCAGAAGACGCTGATTACCACGCCTAAAGCCATCAAGCGCAGGGTTAAAATTGATGAGACCATTATCTTGTCTGATTTGGCAAAGCGTATGGGCTTCAAAGCCAGCGAAATGATCGCCAAATTAATGGGCTTAGGGGTTATGGCAACGGTCAATCAGACCATTGATTTCGACACTGCCGTGCTGGTAGCCTCAGAGTTCGGATATGAAGTTGAGAGAGCTGCGTTTGAAGAGGAAAATCTGCTCAAAACCTCAGAGCAGGATGATCCTGAAAAAATGATTCATCGTGCGCCGGTGGTAACGATCATGGGGCATGTGGATCATGGAAAAACCTCGCTCTTGGATGTGATTCGCAAAACCAAAGTTACGGAAATCGAAGCAGGCGGCATCACTCAGCATATCGGCGCGTACAGCGTGAAGACCGACAGAGGGCAGATCACGTTCTTGGATACGCCGGGGCATGAAGCTTTTACCGCAATGAGAGCGCGTGGGGCAAAAGTTACGGACATCGTGGTTCTGGTGGTTGCCGCAGATGACGGCGTGATGCCCCAGACCATTGAAGCCATCAATCATTCCAAAGCAGCCGGTGTTCCGATTATTGTTGCGGTCAACAAAATAGATAAGCCGGGCGCGGATATGGATCGGGTGGTGCGCCAGTTGTCCGATCACGGACTGATGCCTGAAGAATGGGGCGGCAGCACGATTTTTGTCAAAGTATCTGCCAAGCAGAAAATCGGTCTTGACGATCTGTTGGAAATGATTCTTCTGCAAGCCGAAGTGTTGGAACTTAAAGCCAATCCTGAAAAACTTGCTGTCGGATATGTGGTGGAAGCAAAGCTGGATTCAGGCAGAGGTCCTGTGGCAACGATTCTGGTTCAGCAAGGGACGATGAAAAACGGAGACCCGGTGGTCTGCGGTATTCATCACGGCAAAGTCCGAGCCATGATCAATGATGTCGGACATCAGGTCGAAATTGCCGGTCCTTCGATTCCGGTTGAAGTGCTGGGACTTTCCGGCGTCCCCAATGCCGGAGATGAACTGATTACTTTAGCCGATGAAAAGAGCGCAAAACAAGTCAGTCTTCACCGGATTCAGAAACAGCGTGCCAAAGAGCTTGCAAAAACCAGCCGCATGAGTCTTGAAAAACTGTTTGAGCGCATGAAGCAGGGCGAAGTCAAGTCCTTGAATCTGATTGTCAAAGCAGATGTTCAGGGTTCGATTGAAGCCTTGTCGGATTCGCTTAAAAAGCTCTCGAATCAGGAAGTATCCATCAATATTGTTCATTCGGCGACCGGAACGATTACGGAATCCGATGTTTCTCTGGCTGCGGTATCTGATGCCATTATTATCGGCTTCAACGTGCGTCCCAGTGCAAAAGTTCAATCTATGGCGACCGAAGAGCATGTGGACATGCGTTTTTACAATATTATTTACAACGCTATCAAAGATGTTCAGGATGCTATTCTGGGCATGATGTCTTCCAAATTTGAGGAGCGCGTTTTAGGGCGGGCAGAAGTGCGTCAGGTCTTCTTTGTGCCGAAAATCGGAGCCATTGCCGGATGCGGCGTAACTGACGGTAAAATTCAGCGGGGGCAGTTGATCCGGCTGGTCAGAGACGGCGTTGTCATGCACGAAGGAAAAATATCTTCTCTGCGGCGGCTCAAAGATGATGTGAAAGAAGTGCAAAGCGGCTATGAATGCGGCATCGGCATAGAAAATTACAATGATGTCAAGGTTGCTGATGTTATTGAATGTTATTATATGGAAGAAATCAGACCGGAACTTGGCAAAAAGTAAACTATGATGATTGTCGGATGCGGACTGCTTGTGTTCAGGCTCCACGACTGCCATTCGCTTAAAGCAAAAAGAAGCGTGGTCAAAACGATAATTCACCGCTTATGCAATAATTTCAATGCGTCTGTGGCGGAAGTCGGAGCCAATGATATGTATCACCGGGCGGAAATCGGATTTTCTATGATTGGAAACGATCATACGCTGGTGAATTCAAAGATTGATAAGCTGTTCAATATGGCAGATGAACTGGGGTTGGCGGAGCTTTTGGATACTCAGATGGAGATTATCACGCTATGAAAGCATTTTCGCGATCAGATCGGGTAGGCAGCCTTATTTTGAAGCATTTATCGCTTATTCTCAAAAAACATATCAGCGATCCCCGGCTGGAAATGGCAACGCTGACCGGCGTGAAAATGTCTGCGGATTTAAAACATGCGCGGATATATTTCTGCATTACCGGGGGCGAAAATAAAATTAAACAGGCGCAAGAGGGTTTTGAGCGCGCACTTGGCTTTATCAGACGAGCGATTGCGCCGGAATTGGGGCTTCGCTACATGCCCAAGCTGACGTTTATTTATGATGAATCGTTTGATTACGGTGCGCGAATTGACCGAGTGCTGAGTTCTTTGAATATTGAACATGGAGAAAATCATCCGTCAGTTGACGCAGAGTAAGCGGATTTTAGTGGTATCTCACAGCAGTCCCGACGGCGATGCGATAGGTTCTCTGCTTGCTTTGGGCTTGTCGTTAAGCGTATTAAACAAAGACTTAACGTTTTATAATGAGAGCCAGATTCCGGCGGTCTATCGTTTTCTGCCCCATACGGATCGTATTGTTCAACAGATTGACAATGTGAGTATTTATGATACGGCAGTGGTTTTGGATTGCGCCGATATGGAACGAATCGGCAACATGGCGCCGCGGGTTGCCCTGATTCCTGCGATTATCAACATTGATCACCATGTTACCAATTCGGGATTCGGGCATTTTTGCCTGATTGATACCGAGGCTTGCGCGACCGCAGAAATTGTTTATCGCCTGATTACAGCGATGAATATTCCGATAGATACGGCGATTGCAACGTGCATTTATACGGGGATTCTGACCGATACCGGCTCTTTCCGATTTTCAAATACGAATCGTGCCACGTTTGAAATCTGCAGGCAGATGACAGACTTGGGCGTAAGTACGTATCAGGTGGCACAGCATGTCTATGGAACGTATTCTATGGGGCGGATACGGCTGCTTAACCGGGCATTGGATTCGATTGAAATTTCAAAAGACGGCAAAATTTCGCTGATGACGCTGACCAACAACATGCTTGAAGAGACCGGAACGCATCCCGAAGACATTGACGGGTTTATCAATTATGCCAAGCGGATTGAAGATGTGAAAGTGGCTGTGCTGATTCAGGAAAACGGAAACGGCAGGCAGCATGTGAGTCTCCGGTCTGATGGCAGCGTGGATGTGGCTGACATTGCGAGTTCATTCGGCGGCGGCGGGCATCGTACCGCAGCAGGATTCAGCATAGAAGCGAGTACGGCAACATTGAAAAAAGAATTGCTGGCACGGATTCAGGTTTAGGGAGGTATTTACTAATGAACACATGGAATTTACATGATATTCATAAGCATCCCGAAGAAATTTTTTACTTGTGTACACAAGAGCCTCAGATTGTCTGTGAGCAAAACATTCCGGTTGCCATAGTTCTTGATTTTGCTCTTTTCAAAGAATTGGCAGAAATGAAATCGCGTATTGTGGTGCCGACTATTGCTGAAATGTTAGATGAATTAGATAATATCAAGATGGAAGAACTTGCTGAACTTGAAATTCCTATCCGTAAAGATCGGAAAAATCAACTTTTATCTTGGATTTCTGATGATGTTTCTATGTGATACCAATATTGTCAGTGAAGTGATGAAACGTTTGCCCGATCCGATTGTCAAGAAGTGGTTAAGCAGACAAGAGATGATATATGTGAGTGTGATTACCCTTGAGGAAATTTCTTGCGGCTTGGCGTATAAAGATGCACTCAGACAATCTGAGTGGTTTGAAAAATTTATTCAATTCCGATGTGTTATTTTGCCAGTAACAGGAACCATAGCAAAGCGAAGTGGAAATCTGCGTGGAAAATTTCGGCAAAGAGGAATTGTCAGAACACAGGCAGATTTGCTGATAGCAGCAACTGCTTATGAACATAATTTAATTCTTGTAACACGAAATACTCAGGATTTTGAGGAATGCGATATTCGCTTATTAAACCCTTTTAATGAAATATAGTAAAATCGAAGTGATCAAGAAGATTCAGTAAAGCAAACGCAAATTTGAAAAAGTCGTAGCAAGCTGAAAGCTATAATAGAATCCGTCAATAAGGAAAATATTCTTCTCAAAACGGCTGAAGGGCGTATGTTTGTATTTGCAGAAGTTGATGATTTTGACAGAGAAATTCAACTGACACGGGAAAATAAAGATTTGATGCGGTTTTTGGATGAACGTTCAAAAGAAACAAAGACCAGGACAATCGCTCAGGTGAGAGAACGACTCGGACTAAATGCCTAACCATCAGTTGCAACCGATTACAACGGCTGAACTTTATGTTAGGTGCAGTAATTTTACTGAGTAAATATCAAAGGAGATTAGATTAATGGATAAATCCGGTTTTTATCAGAGAAGAAACATATCAATAATTATACTGATTACATTATTGATTGGTATAACAGATATTTATACAACTACAGACTTCAAATTATACCAGTTTTATATTGTCCCCATTTTTTTCAGCGTATATTTTTATGGCAAATTGTTTGGTTTTATAATCTGTATATTATCTTATTCCTGTATTTTATATTCGGATTATATGATTGACGGTAAATATTCTCTTTTATCAATATGGAATGATTCAGCAGTAGTTATTATTTACATAGCTTTCATCTTCATAATTAATGAACTAAAAAAGAAAAATCAGATCGAAAAAGAAAAAGAAATATTAAAGGAAAAAGTGTATTACCTCGATAATATTATAAAGCAGCGTAATCTGCTCATCAGAGAAATGTATCATAGACTTAAAAATAATATAAATGAACTTATAAGTTTTATCACACTCCATGAAATACAAAAAGATGGCGATATAATTGATTTAATAAGAAATAAATTATATGTTTATTCAACATTGTTCAATAAATTATGTTATGATTTCAACGATGATGCAGAAGTTGATTTATATGAATTTACAGAAGATTTCATTAAAACATTTACAGAAACCGTAAAGCATAAATCAATAAAAACAAGCCTGAATAAATTTGAATTAGAAGCAGATCATGCTTTAACGAAATCAATAGGACTGCTTTTGAATGAACTATTAACAAATTCTGTGAAATATGCTTATGACGATTCAAACACCTTGGAAATTGATATAAATATATTTCAAGATGACAACATATTGAAATTAAATTATAAAGACAGTGGACAAGG
>DYRC01000312.1 GCA_020718925.1 Desulfonema limicola | reverse complement strand
TTCCGATTGAAAACGGACAATTGCTGCTGGGAACGTGGCAGGGAATCTTTTTCTGTGAGTTTGACGGACCCCGAACCCGGAAGATTCATGTCAGTTTTATCGGCAGTTCGACAGGAGGCGCAATATGAGCCTGAAACCACAACCTTCATCTAAGGTTTCAATTTTGATAGACGAAATTAATCTTTTCTTGGAAACACAGGATTTTTCCGAGTTTGACTTGAAGCGATTAAAAAAAGAATCTGAAAAAGTTAAAAAAAATGTTGCTGTAGCAGATGGATTCGGTCTATTAGGTACGATTGCATGTCTTGAGAATGATATAGATGCGATGCGTAGCTATTTTAAGAGAGCTATTCAGCAATCGGGCGGACATCCTTTATACATAAACAATTATGCTGCTTGTTTATTTTATCTCAATCTCTATAAGGATGCCTATGAATATGCTCTGAAAGCTTATGAAAAAGACCGATCTTATTTGGAGGCTCTTGATTTTCTGATTGAAATGACCTGTGTTCTTAATAAAAAAGACGAGTTTGAAAAATACACGAGTGCATGGTACAAATTGATCCAAAAAGAGCATGATTTAAAAACTTCCGTGCTTTATAACCCTATTAATCGAAAGGAGTATTATGCTTTTTTAAAAAAATATTCTGATAAGAATGCCTTACCATCTGATCATCTTCCTCCGAAAGATATTCTTGGAGTGTGTAGTCCGGCAATTGCCCGCATTTTCGGAACTCCGATCAGTGTGCTTTTGGAAATTATGCACGATCCCGAATCAAACGCTGAACCGGAACTTGTTGCCTTCATTCAATGGTTCGGAGACATGGAAGATGGCATGAAACGATATGACCAGTTTGAAAATTGGTATATTGAAAATGACTATAACCTGAAGACTGAGTTGGTGGTATTCAGCATTGAATTGGTGGGAGAATAAATGAATTTCAACTGGGAGAAATATCTTGAATTAGCTGAATATATGATCAAAAACGCAGATAATATGCCTGATAAGGATGCCTGTTACAGAGCTTCTGCCAGCAGGGCTTATTATGCCGCTTTCTGTATAACTTACAAGTATATACGAGAAAAAGACGGAAAAGAATTTACCGGAAATGTTCATCAACAAGTCAGAAAGCATTTAGAAGAAACCGGGGACAAATTGAAAGGAACGATTGCAAATCAGTTAAAAGATGCTCACAAGAACAGAATAAAAGCTGATTATCGTGATAATATCCGTGAATCTGTGTTTAACCTTGCATGGCAAACAATAGATTGGTCAAAAAAGATTATTAATGGAATTGAGCAATTATCTGTCAAATAATAAGAGAATATCGGAGAAAAAACGATGATAGATGATGTTGATAAAGCGATTTTGAATCGGATTCAGTCTGATTTTCCTATTAAGTCAAAACCATATCATGCGATTGCCGAAGATTTGGGACTGACGGGCGAGGATGTTATTCAACGCCTGACCCGACTCAAAACCGAAGGAATCATCCGAAGAATCGGCGGCAATTTTATGCCCGGAAAACTGGGCTTTGTCAGCACACTTTGCGCGGCAAAAGTTCCCGAAGATCAGATTGATCAGTTTGCCCAAGCGGTGAACCGCTATCCCGGCGTTACGCACAATTACACCAGAGACAGCCGTTTCAATCTCTGGTTCACCTTTATTGCGCCGTCAATGGCTGAAATTGAGGAGAATATCAGAAAAATTTCGGAAGAAACCGGAATTTATGATATTATCAATCTTCCTGCCACAAAAGTATTCAAGATCAAAGCGCATTTTGATCTTTAGGAGGTAATATGGGATTTCCTTTGAAAAAATCTGAAACTTATGCTTACGGAGATTATCTGAGGTGGTCAGAAGATGAACGTTGGGAACTTATTGACGGGGAGGCGTATAATATGAGTGCTGCTCCTTCTACACGGCATCAACTGGTGTCAGGCGAATTATATCGGCAGATTGCAAATTTTTTATCAGATAAATCTTGTAAAGTGCTTTCCGCGCCGTTTGACGTCAGGCTGCCGAATCATAACGAAGCAGATGAAGAGATTGAAACCGTTGTTCAGCCGGACATTTCGGTGATTTGCGATCTGAAAAAAATAGATGATCGGGGCTGTCGGGGCGCACCTGATTTTATTGCAGAAATCACTTCTCCGTTCACGGCGTCCAAAGATAATATCCGCAAAGTTGCGCTATATGAAAAACACGGCGTGAAAGAATATTGGATTATTCATCCCTTTGATAATATTGTCTATGTCCGCTTGCTCAATGAAAACGGACGCTATGGCAGTCCTGCGATTTATGAGGCACTGGGGCAGCTTGAAGTTGCAACTTTGCCGGGTCTCAACATTGATTTGGAATTGCTTTTCAGATAAGCAACTGACGTTTAAGCCAATTCAGCCACGCATCAAAGCCATGCCCTGTTTTTGCTGAGAGTTGAAATATCGGCATTTGGGGATGAACCTGTAAGATATTGCTGACTGCCGCATGAATATCATAGTCCAGATAAGGCAAAAGATCGATTTTATTAACTATGGCAGTATCGCAAACCCGAAACATCAGGGGATATTTGAGCGGCTTGTCTTCGCCTTCGGTTACGCTCAACACCACCGTCCGCGCATTTTCTCCGATGTCAAACTCCGCAGGACAGACCAGATTGCCGACATTTTCAACAATCAGCAGATCAAGATTACCCAAATCCAGATTTGATGCGGCATCGGCAATGATATGTGCTGCCAAATGACAATCCCCACCGCTCAAATCGCCGGTATTGATTTGAATCACCGGAGCGCCGGATTTGGCAAGCCTGTCTGCGTCGTTGCTGGTGCAGATGTCGCCGACAATCACGGCGGTTTTCACTTCCGGCATCAGCAGCGAGAGCGTTCTTTCAAGCGTTGCGGTTTTGCCGGAGCCGGGTGAACTCATCATATTCAGCACAAACACTTTTTTTTCGGCAAACAGTTTGCGATTTTGGGCAGCCATCGTATTGTTGGCGTCCAAAACCTTGCGAACTACTTTGATTTCCATTGTTTTATCCCCTGAAAATAAACCACAGAGATAAACCGGAGAAGAGGATCAAATCTTAAAAAACGGGAGGCAACCGTTTATTTCCGGGTCATCTCTGTGGAGACGTGATCTGTGAGGATTCACAGAAAATAAATTTTTTGTCGTTATGTCAATCCGCGATTTCAATCGAGGCAATTTCCAATTCCCGCCCCGACATAATCACAATCGAACCGCTTTTGCAGGCAGTACAGGAAAACGCCGGTCCTTCAATAGTCCATTCGTGCTGACAATCATTGCATTTTGCAACCACCGGAACTTCCTCAATATTCAGAACAGCATCTGAAAACGGCGTATCTTTGGCAATCACCTCAAAGCAGAACCGCAGACTTGACGGAACAATCGCCGCCAATCTGCCCACTCTCAGGTTGATCCGCTCCACCCGCGCATCTGTCATATCCGGCGGAATCGAGCTTCTGACAATTTCCGCCACCTGCATGGCAATTCCCATTTCGTGCATAATCTTGAATGTAACTTGAATTTTAAAAATAGTAAAGCATTTTCAGAGATTCAGAACGAAAATAATATATGTTGAGAAGATAGGGATTCTCTGATATATTTTTTTAAAGACTTACTTCAAACAGCATTTTATATGGCAGGGATAATGCAGGAAAAATACAACGCATGAACAATAACGCTTTATCAGACCTGATTCAATTCATATTTATCGGCTTGCAGCGCGGCAGCATTTACGCGATGGTGGCAATGGGCTATAACATCATCTATAATTCGACCGGCGTGATTAATCTGGCTCAGGGCGAATTTGTGGTGCTGGGCGGGCTGATGATGGTAACGATGACCACGACCCTCAACTTAGCTATTCCGGTCGGATTTCTGCTGACCGTTCTTTTTGTAACGCTGGTGGGCATTCTCATGGAACGATTTACCATCACACCGATAAAAAACGCCTCTGTCCTGAGGCTTATTATCATCACGATTGCGGTTTCCATTCTGATGAAAGGAATGGCTATGTGCGTGTGGGGCAAGGGAACGCATTTTATGCGGCATTTTTCATCTGAGACGCCCTTTGAAATTGCAGGCGCGACTATCCTCCCCCAGACGCTTTGGATTATCGGCATGTTGATCATGATTGTGGCAGCGTTTATCTATTTTTTCAACTACACCATGATTGGCAAAACGATGAGAGCCTGCTCAATTAACCGTGATTCGGCGCGGCTTGCGGGCATCAATGATCGGAATATGGTCATGCTCTCCTTTGCCCTGTCTGCGGGAATCGGCGGGATTGCCGGAATTATCATTACGCCGATTATCCAGATGGATTACGGGCGCGGCGCATTGCTTGGCTTGAAAGGATTCGGCGCGGCTGTGGTCGGGGGTTTAGGCAACAGCATCGGTGCGGTGGTGGCAGGACTTTTACTGGGAATTGTCGAGGCAATGGGCGGCGGCTATATTTCTTCGCATTACATGGATGCCATTGCGCTGCTGATTCTGCTGATTGTGCTTTTTGTGCGCCCCAGCGGAATTTTCGGCAGTTCCGAAGTCTCGCGTCTCAAAGAGTTCTGATCGGCGGTTAAGGCATGAAATTAACAGAAAAAATAAGTACTATGCCTCAGATATTTCAATAT
>DYRC01000311.1 GCA_020718925.1 Desulfonema limicola | reverse complement strand
TGCACAGACAGAGTTTCCAATATCTGCGCTGACCCTGATTTCTTTTTGTCTCAAGTGCTTTCAGATGCGCCATGACCACAACGGCAAACGGATTTGCCGATTTTTCAAGCTCTTCCCATTCCGCGGCATAATCCGTCAGCCTGACAACCGGAAATTTCATCCGAACCTCGCAATCCCATTTTCCGTAGCTGAAATCTGACGGGCGCCATTTTTCCGATTCATCCGCAAGCACGGCAAAGCTGACCATTGTGCGCCGATATTTATCGAAAATCCGGTAGTTATAGACAAACATCCGCTCGGCAAACTGTTTTTCCTTTTTTCCCTGAACTTCGACATGGATCAGCATCCATGCTTTCGACCCGTCTTTCAGGCGCACTTCGGCAAGTTTGTCCGCATAACGTCTTCCCAGCTTCGCATCGCGGACAACCTGTTTCAGTTCTTTGTCGAGAAAGCGGTATCCTTTGGCGAGGTCAATATCCCGATACGCCTTGGGAAAGAAGAATGCCAGAAACTCGAAGAAATATTTTTCCAGAATATCTTTCTACGGGCTGTCATAATCATCTTGTTTTGCGGCATCTGTTTCTGTTTTCAAGTTTCACCTTTGTCCGAATCGTGATTTTCAGGATTAAGGGATTACCATGATTGAATAATCTCACTTTGGAAAATAAATAATGTCCGGCAAATTTAAAAAGTGATTATCGCAAGTTATCACTTCTGCATACTCTTGCTGTGCGGTGGCATAAATAAAAGCATCAGCCATAGCAAGTTTATATTGTTTGGCAAGGTCTGCCGCAAACAATACCAATGAAGTGGTCAGAGGAATCACTCTGCCCAGTTCTGTAACGCCGATAATTTCCAACGCCGTGATTTCATCCACTTCACGGCATACCCATTTGTAAAGTTCATATTGCACAACAACAGGTATGATAATATCATCAGTCTGTGCAAAATAGGGTGAAAAATTATTCAACAAACTCCCATTTGTCAGCCATTCTATCCAGCCGCAGGTATCAATCAGAACTTTCATGTCGTTACTCTGTGCGATCTCTGTAATTATCAGGTTTTGCGCCTCTGAGCAGCCCACGCACAGATTGAATATCCCGTTGAGGAATCAGATTGATAATACCGCCTTTGATCAGGCATATAAATTTCTGACCTGCTTTCAGATTCAGATTTTTCAGAATGGTTTCGGGGATTAAAACCTGAAAATCTGCTGATAACATAGTGCTTTCCATTTTATAACCTCCGATTAATTTGCCTGAACCAAGATTCACAGAATTATGGGATTACCATGATTGAAAAGAGAGTTCAAGAAAATCCCGGTAATCCCGGAAATCAGCGATAATCCTGAGAATCAGCGGTTCAGGCTGCTTTCAATCCTGATTTCTGATTTCCTTTGCAATTTTAAGCACGATCTTTTCATCCGCTTTGAGCAAACGGGCAACTTCGGCGGGCTTGAAGCCTTTAAGCAGCAATTTGCATTCCTCTTTGAAAACGCGGCATTCAGATTTACCGAATACCGCGCCCGGTGTTACGCAATGATGTCTTGTTTGAGATGCTGAAGCCTTTGCTGAAGATTTTCAACAACCGCCTCAATTTTTTGGAATAATTTACGCATCTGATCCTTATCGGTTTGCTTCTGATGGACAAACCCGATCATCTTGGAAACATCCGTGATATATCCCCCGAAATGCTCAGTGAGCGATCTGAAAATCGCATCTGAAAACGCATCCGCCATCCTGAAAATATACTGATATTTTACATTTTCCCGATAATCTTTGAGATGAAACGCAAGAGATTTTTCAGTATCGCGCTTTAAGCGGGTCATGCCGTATTTCAAAGCGCGAATCTGCTCTTCCCGTTCATATTGCGCCTTCTTTTTAAACAGGCGTTTGAGCATCTTCACCGCCGAATACAGCCCCAGCCGCATCAGAGCATTGGTTCTGATGCTGACAGAATACTGCATCGCCACAGACGCGGGCGGAAAGGCAAGCCCTATGCTGTTTCTGACGATGCTCATTTCCGGCATCCGGAAATCTCCGTGACTGACCAAAGACATGCCCATTGCTTCCATTTCATCATTATATTCGGTCATGGCATCCCGAATCATGGCGGTGTATGTGCTGCTGACCGTTTCAAGATTTTCGGCAATTTTCTTTTCTTCTTCCCGGATAAACCGCGCCACCTGCGGATTGATGTTTTCCGCCATAAAGCTGTCTGCCGTGTGCCTGAATTCCTGAAACAGAAGATACAGCGCGTTGGAAAAGCGCGATCCTTTAAGATATTCCTCATATTTGCCGGAAGGAATTGAATAATTTTTAATAAACGCGGCAATTTCCTGAAACACAGCACCATAGCGCAGATCGAAAAACCGATCAATATCGCTTTTAAGCATGGATTTGATTTTGTCCATTGCGCCGTCCAGCGTACTTCGGATCAGGGCTTCAACCTGTTCCACCCTGCCCTGATGACGGCGGATGCTTTCGGCAAATATTGCAGATTTCTGGCTGTCATGGCTTAATATATCCCGCTGAATGCGGGTTCGATGCAAAAGCCCGGACAAGATCACCGCCATGCGCTCTACATGGTTTTTCAACAGCAGCGAGTATCGGTCTTTTTTAAATTTCTGTGCCAAATCTGTTTCAAATCGGGCGGTTTCCTGATCCGAGTATGCTGTAAATTCGGTTTCGCGTTCCCATTGCTCAAATCTTGATTTCTGCCGATCATTAAGCCGCTCTTTTTCCGCTTTGAACAAGTTATACAAGGCTGAAAAACGATATATGACAGGATTCTGCTTTATCATGGAAAGCTCTTCGGTAATTTTTTCAAGCAGTTTTTCAAGTTCCTGAAGCGATTCATGCTCCCCGAAATCAATATTGACAATAAACAGAATATTATCCAGAATGCCCATGTTTCGGATAATGGATAAAAATCGGATGTCAGCTTGGCGCAGACCGGTTCTGCCGCTGATCACATACAAAATCAGATTGGTCCGCAGAAGATAATCCTGAATCATTGCCAGATGAAGCGGATTGGGCGAATCGCTGCCCTGACAATCTGCCATCTCAATATCATCGTCCAGCCCCGCGTTGATTTGCAGTTGAATATCTTTGAGATACACTGCCAGCGCGTCATCGCCGGTGTATGCTTTATGATCTGAAAAAGGGCAGCTTTTTTCAATGCGGATGGTCGGATCATCTGAGAGAATCTCTTTGACCTGCTCATAGCCTTTAAGATACAAAGACAGAAGCATACTGTTCATATCCCGCGCATCATTGGCGATCAGCAAGTCCGCATTCAACGCGGTTAAGGCTTGGGATAGCTCGGATCGCTCTTTTTCATTGCGAATATCAAATTTCTGTCCCGCGCTCCGCCAATTGAGCGATGGAAAAAGCACCAACGCTCTCTCTATTTCTGCGTTCACGTCATCCCATGCTTTGAAATAAAGCGTTGCCGTGAGCGACTGACCGTTATGAATCCGGGTTACAATCGAAGTAACAACGCCTGCGCCGCGCTTGAGATAATCACCTTTGAGCAGCGAATTGACAAAGGTGCTTTTGCCGGATTTGATCGCCCCGACCACCGCCGCCCGAATCATCTCATAAGAAAGCTGAGTTTCAATATCGCCGCATGTTTTTTTCCAGTTGTCAAAAGAATGGCTGTCTGCTCCGGGTAAGCCGGAGGCTTTGTCCAGCAAAGCCGACAGCTCCGCCCTGATTTGCAAAAGTTCGTTTTTAAAATCGCTGTATCTGTCCACACCTCTCCCCCTGCCCCCTCTCCGAAACGGAGAGGGGAGTTTATAACCTCTCCCCAGCCCATCCGACCCCACCCCACCCCTCCCCCGGAACAGAGAGGGCAGTTTCTCCCCCTTCCCTGTCAGGGAAGGGGGCCGGGGGGTTAGGTCAGTCATGTCCGGCAGCTCCCGACAGCAGCACAGGATTAATTCCCATTTTTCGGATAGCCGCTTTCCATCGCATCTCTATTTCCGTATCAAAAATAATATCACAAGACAAGGGGCTGGTCAGCCATGTATTTTCTCCGATTTCAGATTCAAGCTGATAAGGTCCCCAGCCCGAACATCCCAGCGAAATCATCAGCGATTTCGGACCTCTGCCTATTGCAACAGCTTTTAAAATATCTATGGTGTTGCTCATTGCAAGATACGGCGTTATCATCAGGCAGCCCAGCCAGTCAAACGGCGGACCGTGAAGCATGAAAATTTCGTCAATATGCACGGGTCCTCCCAGATGAATGGGCAGCGCGCCGGCTTGCGGCGTATAAAGCAGCCTGAGTTCTTCAAAAATATTTTTGGCAGATAACGCCGGATGAACCCGATTGACCGTAATCCCGACAGCTCCTTCGGCGGAATGCTCGCAGATACAGGTAACGCTATGTGCAAAATTCGGATCGTTCATGCCGGGCATGGCGAGCAGAAACTGTCCTTTAAAAGAGCTGTAGTATCCCTGTTCCATATCTCCTCCGCAGTTGAATGTTGACATACAAAATGTTAATCCCTAATTACGTTTATCTTGCGTTTTTGTCAAGAACACAACGAAATGCCTTGAAAAGCATGTCAGATTTTTGATAAAAATGTTTTTACATAACTGATGTTACGCCGTTGATAATTTAATTGCTCATTTTCTGTCAAGCT